>DDSI01000105.1 GCA_002343335.1 Bacteriovoracaceae bacterium UBA2394 | reverse complement strand
ATACTGACCTGCACAATATAGGACGTCATGGTCTGGATACTTTCCAGAGGATTGAGAGTAAGTCTCGGGGTTGCTCCTGCAGCAAGCGTGACCGCCATGGTTTCACCGACCGCTCTTGCGAATGCCAACATGATGGAAGCTACGAATCCTGAAAGCGCAGCGGGGAACACCACCGTCAGCGCCACCTGAAATTTCCGCGCGCCAAGTCCATAGGCCGCTTCCCTTAAGTCCTGCGGGACTGCTTGGAAAGCATCCTGACTGATGGAGGAAATGGTAGGAATGGTCATCATCCCGACGACAATGGCTGCACTGAGCGCGTTAAATATCTCAATATTGACGAAAATGCCTTTCAAAAGAGGCGTTACAAAGGTCACCGCAAAAAATCCATAAACGACCGTGGGAATTCCTGCCAGAACTTCCAGCGAAGCCTTAAGAACGGTGCGCGTCACTCCCGAGGTGTATTCGCTCAAAAAGAGCGCTGTCACCGCGCCCATAGGAGCAGCCACCAGCATCGCTCCCACCCCGACCAGCAAGGTGCCGCAGACGAGAGGAAGAATTCCAAATGCTTTCGGTTCAATCAGAGGAGACCATTGAAGTCCCGTTAAAAAATCCCATAACGAAACTTGGGAAAAGAAAGTGCCCCCTTCCATCAGCAAAATAGTGACAATGGAGAGCGTGGTCACAATGGATACTAAGGAAGCGAGAGCCAAACAAACTTCCACGCTTCGCTCTGCCAACGAAGATGACGGAGAAGTCCAAGAACGCTTCAAGCTTGTATGAGTTAATTTCTTCTCCGCCATAGCTACTTTCCTCAAGCTTAAAGAAAGCGGGGCTTCCTTACGAGGAAGCCCCTGAGGTTTTTCAGATAAAAGTCCCACGTTCGAGTTACTTTTTCTTGCTGCCTTTAGCGAGAAGAGTCTCAAGCGTGTCGTTGGATCCTTTTCCAGCCAATGTATAGATGGATCCCGTTACTCGCGAGTTTAGTCGCTTTTCCACAATCCCCATAATCTTTGAACCCAAGCTGACGTAACCTACTTGCTCTGACAAAGTCGGAGTTTTTTCGAGATAAAATTTCGTGAAGGCCAAAACTTCCGGGCGATCCAAGGCCTTTAACGAGGCATAAATGAAGATAGGTCGAGAAAGAGGTCTGTAAGTTCCATCGGCAATGGTCTTATGCGTCGGGGTGACGGCTGCGCTTGTGCCTGTTTTGATAGGAATCACATTCAATTTTTCTTTGTTCTCGATGTAATAGGCAAAACCAAAATAACCGAGTGCACCTTTTTCGCCGCTCACGCCTTTCACAAGCACATTGTCATCTTCACTTGCCGTGAAATCCGCTCTCGAAGACTTTTCTTTTCCATTGATGGCTTTCGTGAAGTAATCAAACGTTCCAGAATCATGGCCAGGTCCAAAGAGCGTCAATTTCAAATCGGGGAAACCAGGACGCACGTCTTTCCAATTGGAAATCTTGCTGCCCGCATCCCAAATTTTCTTCAATTCCTCCACAGTTAAATCCTTCAACCATGTGTTGGACTTCGGAACGACGAGGGCAATGCCGTCATAGGCGATCGCCAATTCGATAAAATCAATTTTTCCGCTCTTGCAGGCTTCTATTTCGCTTTCTTCGATGGGACGAGAGGCTCCCGTCAAATCGAGTTCGCCTTTGCAAAACTTTTTAAATCCGCCGCCCGTTCCGGACATCGCCACGGCAGCTTTTACTTTGGGATTCACTTTTGTGAATTCTTCCGCGACAGCTTCCGAAACTGGAAATACGGTGCTCGATCCATCCACAATCACCTTACCTTCCAAAGCCTTCGTGGGGGTGGGTGTCGTTTGTTCTGCAGCCAAAACGACGCTCGCAAAACCAAAGAGTGAAATTAAGGGTAATACATACTTCATAGTGAGGGTCTCCTTGACCCTAGGTGTATATGACTCTTACCCGGTGGGGACAACTAAGGTTGCCGAAATGACCTGTTAATAAATGGTAAAGGCTACAGAGGAAAATAGAGGGCGAAAGAGGCTCCTCGTTTGGCCTCTGACTGGGCTTTGACGTGCCCCCCATGAGATAACATGATGTGTTTTACGATGGCCAACCCCAAGCCGGAGCCCCCACTCAGGCGGTTTCGAGATTTGTCAGCTCTGTAGAATCTCTCAAAAATATGCGGTAAATCTTCGACGCTGATTCCGGGCCCATTGTCTTGGACTTTAAACTCTGCCCAAATTCTTCCATTCTCTGTCTTTAATGTTCCCGTGATTTCGATAAGCGAGCTTGCCCCCGAATAGCGATGCGCATTTTCCAACAAATTAGTGATGGCATGCTCGAACATACGCTTATCGGCATTCAAGTTTTCCACTTCATTTCGAACCAATAAAGTTTGCCCGCGGCCGCTCAACTTGTGCGCAAATTGTTCGCGAACTTCTTGCAACACGGGATCCACTTTAAAGAGCTCCACTTGATGATGAAAATTGGGAGCTTCAATTCGGGAAAGCTCGAGCAAATCATTGATGAGAAGTGCGAGTCGTTCAGCATTGTCATCAATTCTCTGTAAAAATTCGAGTGCTTTATCGGGATCACGCTTAATGGCACTCCGAAGTGTTTCCGAATACCCTTTGATGGCTGCGAGTGGCGTCTTTAACTCGTGAGACACATTCGCCACAAATTCGGCACCTCGCCGGAGGAGCTGCTCATTATCGAGTCTTTCCTTACGAAGCGCTTCCTCCATCACGCGCAAGCGAAAGCGTAGGATAAAAAAACCGCTGGCGGCAAAGCCAAACAGACCGAGCAGTACGAGTAAGAGAATGGTATTCAAACTTTATAAAACCATTTGGGACGGCATCTTCACTGAGGAAGGCATAGCGTCTTTGAAGCGATAACCTACCGCCCGAATGCTTTCTATACATGCGCCGTACCGGCCAATCTTCTTTCGAAGATTGGTGATATGGACGTCGATCGTACGGTCTACGACGGAAATATCTTTGCCCAAGGCGAAATCAATCAATTCATCGCGAGTAAAAACATGCCCAAGACGCGTCATCAAACACTGTAAAATTCGAAACTCCGTCGTGGTCAAATGAGTCTCGCGACCTTCTACTCGAACTTCATGGCGAGAAAGATCCATCTGAAGACCGTCGAACTTCAATTCCTTGACCTCTTCACTCCCACGTTTTTCATCTAAGCGACGAAAGATAGCTTTGATACGCGCAAGCACTTCCTTAGGAGAGAAGGGTTTAGTGATGTAATCATCAGCGCCCAACTCCAGGCCGACTATCACATCCGTCTCCGAACTTCGCGCGGTAATCATAATGATCGGGATCGATTCCATAGCGGGCTGCTTTTTCATCAGCTTGCAGAGCTCCAGTCCCGGTATTCCTGGCAACATCAAATCCAACAAAATGAGATCGACCTGATTTTGCTTTAAAAACTCGAGAGCCTTTTCGCCATCGTCGATGGAAACGACCTTATAACCTTCTTCCTCCAAGTTATAACAAAGGATCTCGCGAATATCGGCTTCGTCATCGACAACCAGAATCGTTCTCTTGCTGGATTTAGTCATTGAAGGTCATCCTAGCGCATTCACATTGCGACCCAAAAGAAGCTTTCCCATGCATTTGTTAAAATCCGGCAAAGAAAAGTGTTTTCAATGCTGAAGAACCTTCTTTTAATTAAAAGATGAGAAATTTCCGTAGCCTATTCGTGATCACTGCCTTGTTTTCAACATTTTTAGCATCCCAAGTAAAAGCCGGGGGACTGGATCTCAGTCTATATTATGGGACCCGCCACATCGCGATGGGGGGCACGCAGATCGCTTTGGCCAACGACGCCTATGCCACCATGTACAATCCAGCGGGTTTGTCATTCGTGGATTCTCGTCAGATCGCGTTCAACTCAATGAATTTGATCTACAGCTATGAAGCGCCCATCGGCGCGGCGAACGCTCAACGGCGATCGGACGTGAATTTTGCTCCTCTCTTTTATTTGGGTTACGCAAGCATGCCCATTTGGGAGCGCCTGTCCTTTGGGTTTGCGGTATTTCCCACAGCACTTCAAGGTGGAAAATTTAGCCGAGTCAATTACGGCGCTCCAAACATCTCAGATCGAGAATTTGGAAATCGCCTGGTGCGAATTGAAATTTCTCCGTCGGCCGCCCTTAAGTTGAACGAATATATGTCCGTCGGTCTTGCTTACAAGATGGCCTACAATCGCTATGACAAACAATTCGGAAGCAACGTGCTACTGACCTATTTCGATTCCAGCGTGGATTGCTGGAACTTCACGGGTTTGAAACTTGCGGCGATGGTGCACCGATGGAACGGTTTGTCACTGGCCGTAACGTGGAGATTAGAAAATCAAATCGATCTCGGAGGCACCACGAAAATCGTGAGTCCCCTTCATCCCACGGGAACATCCGTCGATACCGAACAAACCGTCAAGATCCCTGCACAACTTCAAGTGGGCTTAGCTTATGAATTCACGCCGCGATGGACGGGCGCGTTCACGTATGAGTTCACTCAAAATTCCGTCATCGAAGATGACACTAGCCGATTCTCAGCGCCCGTGACGATCTTACCGGCCGTTGCCATTCCGGGAACATCCGTGCCACTGCGCTACAAAGATGGTCACGGTTTCCATGTGGGTACCGATTATCTTTTCAATCTCGGGAAGGATTCTTCACTTCGAACGGGAGTTGGGATGGCCATCGATACCGCAGTTACACGGGAATCGAATCAAATTCCCGCCCTTCCACCCGCCAATCATTACGTGGGTTGGGCGATGGGCGCACAATATACC
>DDSI01000008.1 GCA_002343335.1 Bacteriovoracaceae bacterium UBA2394 | reverse complement strand
GATCTAGAGCGGCGGTTTCGATCTTCAAGACAACAGATTTTGGAGAGGCGCGCTCTCGTTCAAAAGAAGATAAATCTCGGGCAGAATTTCCAATTTTTAGATGAGACTCGAAAGATTCGAGAGGCCGCATGGAGTGTGAATTCAATTGCGCACGATCTGGCCGATCGGCGGGTGGAAATCACGGGTCCTGTCGAGCGCAAGATGATGATTAACGCCCTTAACTCCGGGGCCAAAGCTTTCATGGCGGATTTCGAGGATTCTCTGAGCCCTTCGTGGTCGAACGTCGTGAACGGACATTTGAATTGCATCGATGCCGTTCGGCGTACGCTTTCTTTCCAAAATCCGGACGGAAAAAAATATGAGTTGAAGCAAAGTATCGCGACGCTTTTAATTCGTCCACGCGGCTGGCATTTGACGGAGGATCATCTTTGGCTGGAGGGCCAACCTCTCTCGGCGAGCATTGCAGATTTCGGATTCTATTTTTTTCATAATGCAAAAGCAGCCCTTGAGAAAGGCACAGCGCCTTATTTCTATTTGCCGAAAATGGAAAGTCATCTCGAGGCACGCCTTTGGAATGAAATTTTTTGTTATGCTCAACAGAAGTTGAACATTCCGCAGGGAACAATTCGCGCCACCGTTCTCATTGAGACGCTTCCTGCTGCATTTGAAATGGATGAAATTCTCTACGAGCTCCGGGAACATTCCGCTGGATTGAATGCGGGAAGGTGGGACTACATTTTCAGTGTCATCAAGAAACTTCATTCACGAACGAGCCTAGAATTTCCCGATCGTTCTCAAGTCACCATGGCAGTGCCTTTCATGAAGTCCTATGCCGAGTTGCTTGTAAAAACTTGTCACCGGCGAAACGCGCACGCGATGGGGGGGATGGCGGCATTTGTACCCAGTCGAAAAGATCTAGAAATAAATGCAAAGGCTTTTCAAAAAGTTCGCGAGGACAAGGAGCGGGAAGCGCAAATCGGGTTCGATGGCACTTGGGTCGCTCACCCGGATCTCGTTCCTGTGGCGATGGAAGTTTTTGATCGAGTGCTAGGAAAAAATGCTCATCAGATTTCAAAACAACGACCGGATGTTCAGGTGGGACCGACGGAACTTCTAAACACGGATATTCCAGGGGGAGCGCTCACTGAGCAAGGCATTCGAAATAATATCTCCGTCGCCCTCCAGTATCTCACGCATTGGTTGAAGGGATCGGGCGCTGTGGCGATTCATCATTTAATGGAAGACGCGGCAACAGCAGAAATTTCTCGCGCTCAACTTTGGTTGGCACTCCATCGATCAGCAAGGATATCGGACGGCCAAACATTTACGGCGGAGCTCTTTCAGCAATGGAGAGACGAAGAAGTAAAAGAGATTCGATCTTCTTCGAAGGCAGAGCCTGAGTTAGCGGCAGCCATTGAACTTTTAAACCACATGGTCCTAGAAAAAGATTTCGAAGAGTTTCTAACGATTCGCGCATACAAAACATTAACGGGGGGAGAATCATGAAGAACAATCATTCCGACACACTTCAACATCAAGCCGAAAGACTCAACATGGCTTGGAGCCAATCGCCGCGCTGGAAGGGAATTTCACGTCCTTACTCTGCGGAAGAAGTCGTTAAATTGAAACCTTCAGTGGCAGTGGAGCACACACTTGCGAAGAGAGGGGCTCAGCGGCTCATGGAAATGTTTCAAAATCAAAGTTATGTGAATGCGTTGGGAGCGCTCACGGGAGCTCAAGCGGTTCAAATGGTAAAGGCGGGGCTCCAGGCAATTTACATGAGTGGTTGGCAAGTCGCTGCGGATGGGAATCTTTCGGCGCAAACGTATCCGGATCAAAGTTTGTATCCNNGTGAAGCGACTCAACAATGCCCTCATGCGAGCCGATCTCATTCAAGCGAGCGAAGGTGATCGCAGCACGGATTTTTATGTGCCGATTGTGGCGGATGCTGAGGCGGGCTTCGGAGGACCTCTTCACGCCTTTGAACTCATGAAGTCGATGATTGAAGCCGGAGCAAGTGCGGTTCACTTTGAAGATCAACTCGCCTCTGAAAAAAAGTGCGGACACTTGGGAGGGAAGGTATTGGTTCCCACATCGCAATTTATTAAAACGCTCGTCGCGGCGCGACTGGCGGCTGATGTCATGGACGTTCCGGCAGTCATCGTTGCGAGAACGGATTCTCTCAGCGCGAAATTGCTGACGAGCGATATCGACCCTTATGACAAGCCATTTCTCACCGGCAAACGCACCGCCGAAGGATATTTTTATGTGAAGGATGGGATCGACGCCGCGATCGCGAGAGCATTAGCCTACGCACCTTACGCCGATTTGCTTTGGTTTGAAACCTCAACGCCTGATCTGGAAGAGGCCAAGAAGTTTGCTGAGGCAATTCATGCCAAATACCCGGGTAAGTATATGGCTTACAATTGTTCTCCTTCCTTTAAATGGACAAAGCATTTGGACGATAAAACGATTGCGGCTTTTCAAAAGACCTTGGGCACGCTGGGGTACAAATTCCAGTTCATCACCTTGGCGGGATGGCATTCTATTAACTACCACACCTTTGATTTGGCGAAGGCCTACAAAGAGGAGGGCATGACGGCCTATGTGCGTTTGCAAGAAGCGGAATTCGCGCGCGAAAACGAAGGCTACACAGCGACGCGACATCAGCGCGAAGTGGGCACGGGGTATTTTGATCAAGTGCTCATGACGGTGACGCGAGGCGAGTCCGCCACTGCTGCTCTTAAAGATTCGACGGAGAATGAACAATTCTACGGTGAGAATAAAGCAGGGTCTGCGACGACGGCCGCAAGGGCGAACTAGTTAGAAAAGCCTTGTCCCCAGACGAGCTGAAGCTTTTATCAGGGGGCAAGGCGCTCGATCGTCCAGCCCTTTGCCGTTTTTAGGAATTGAAAACGATCATGGAGTCGGGATTTTTGACCAATCCAAAACTCAATTCTTTCGGGAATAATTTTGTAGCCTCCCCAGTGAACGGGACGGGGAATTTCTTTGCCTTCAAACTTCTTTCCAAATTCCGATACGCGTTTTTCCAGTTCGTCTCGGGATTTTAAAACTGAGCTTTGGGGAGAGGCCCATGCGCCAATCTGTGAATCACGGGGTCGAGTTTTCCAGTAATCGTCCGATTCTTGCGGCGAGACTTTCTCTGTCTTTCCTTCAATACGTACTTGCTTTTCGAGTTTCTCCCAAAAAAATGTGAGAGCCGCATGGGGCGTTCCCCCCAAATCCCCAGCTTTGTGACTTTGATAATTTGTAAAAAAATGAAACGTAGCATCCTTCACACCTTTTAAAAGAACGAAGCGATTGGTGGGGAGCCCCTCGGAATTGATGGTCGCCAATGCCGCTGCTGTGAAATGAGAATGTCCCGATTGCTCAGCTTCTTTTATCCAAAGGTTAAAAATCTCAAACGGATCCTTAGATGAAAGTTCCATACCGGACACCTCAAGACTTTTTTAATCGACCGTCAAGGTCCTCGTGGCTGAGATGAAACGCTACTGCAGTAATTCCATGAGTTCTTCTTCGTGATCTAGCCATTCCGCCCGGATAATCTTGAGCGCGGCATTCACGTCTAGATTTACGGTGGCTTCACTGATGTTCAATTCGATAGAAATTTCTTTGAAAGTAAGATTGTCTCGGTAATACATCAAAAACGCCGTTCGAGTGCGATTCTTCAAACTCTTCGTAATGGAATTCCAAAAATCATCTCGTTCCAAATTCTCCGACGGCTCCAATTCCACGAGGGGTGTGGGACGTAAAATCTCCTCGGACCTATTCGCTTTTTTCTCTTGAGTCGTGTGTCCTTCTGCTTGCGCCTTACGAATCGCCTTTCGCAGGTTCGTCAAAATTTCATCTGACCAACCCAGAGCCTGTTGGATCTCCTCCTCCGTGGGGGGGCGACTCAGTTGGTTATGGAGAGTGTGGGTCATTTCCTCCCACTGTTCCTTACGCAGGTAATACGTTCGGCTGATAGGGCCCGAAGCCCTTGCTCCATCGATCACCGCTCCGATAATGCGTTGGCGAGAAAAGCCTTCGAATGCCACCCGTTCGGCCGGATCAAAACTATCGATTGCCTCGAACAAACCCGTGAGAGCCCATGATTCCACTTCCCCAATTGAAAAGAATTCCTTCAAGTCTTTGTTGATTCGCGTTGAACGAGCCAAATTTTGCATATGTTCCAAATAGCGTTCGGCGATTTGCTTACGCAGTTCGCTCTTTTCTTTTTTCTTCGTACTCAGTTTAAATTTGCGCCAAAGCTCGAGTTCGGTCTGTTGATCATTCGCAGAATTTTCCTTAGGAATCACAGGAGCCAGCCCGGCCAAAACCATCAGCATTTGCTTGGGAGCCTGCTTTGGCATTTGAGGCATGAACTTGTTGAGGTCAATTTCCAGGCCCGCAGCGCGCAATGCTGTCTCGGCCCTCGCTTTTAATTGGGGATCTCTTGGAATCGTTGTTTTAAATTCAATCCCCGATTCGTGGAGAATTTGAATCGCCTTCACATACTTAAGAAGAGGCCAATCATTGGCGAGCAGAAGTTGAACATCAGAAGACACTCCTGCTTCATTTAAAAGGTCTGTGAGAGAGCCTTGCTCGGCGAGGGCGTCGATCAAATCCTCTTGCAGAGTAAATCGAAGGAAGTTGTTGTGTGCCCACCAGCGCACTCTTTGAAATTCCTTTGGAAGACCAATCTGAGTCGTCATGGCTCGAAATCGTAAGTAGTGTTTAAGATTCGTCCGCGTCCAGCGCATGGCAGGCAGGAGGCGCTCGACCCTATTGACCCCCGCGGCATCTAACCAGAGGCCTCTGCCTCCATATCGCCGACTTGTAACCTCTGCAAATGTCACAGGGTCCTCCCAAATTCCGCGCGAATTTAGCCAATCGCTAATGCGTTCTTTCGCATCTTTGTGGAATGTTCCTTTGATAAAGGGGAGTTGCAAATCTTCTGTGATGAATTTGGGAAATTCCATCATCGCTCCTAAATGAGTTTTAGATAGAATTTTGCGCTCTTGCTCTGTGAGATCAGATTTTTCCAGCACTGCGTTCCAGGGAGTTCCGTGGATGCCGTGAAAAGATTTTAGGAATTTATCAACGTCGGTGGTAGACGCCTGAAGTGCCGCCCACTGCATGACTCTCCGATTCAACGAAAGCCCGTCGGGGTCAGGCAATTGAATGTACCAGCGAAGGAACCTGATTTTCGACTCAGTATTCCATTTCGTCTCTTTAGAAGTGGAAGAAGCGCTTGGAATGCCGGCAAGTTGCCAAAGCAAATCGTAGGAGCCAAACATTCTTACAAGGTCATTCCCCAGCGTTTTAGGTCTGCTACCTAAATGGTGACGTTGAATGAGCTCCGTCACAATCTCCACCGGCAAATCCTTAATGGTGGTGGATGATACTCGAAATTGATGCTCCCGAAACATCGCCTGCGCAAGTGCGACGCGGTTTAATATCCCCGACCATGCTCCACGAATCTGTTCGCTCGTATACGGCAGGTTCCAGCTTTGAATTTGCTTGAATATATCTCCTCTAGGAGCGAGAGCCCTAAGGATGTCGATCTCTGTGACACCCACCAAATCATTTTCCGCGGCCCAGAAGGAGAGAGCATTTAATGAAATTTTCCCGCGATCTACAAATCTTTTTATCCGCCAACGAAGGTAATCTTTCGCTTGTTCTTCGGTGATCGTCATCGGTTCGGACTTTTTCGAAGCGGTTAAGGTGGTTTGAACTGCTTCCAAGCATGACATCGCATTCGTGGACGGAAACGGAAGGGCGCCAACGAGTAGCCCCATAAGCGCGAGGCGGCCGACGGTAAGCAAATTTTTTGATCCCACACACATCATCAAGTTAGTTCTATAGACGCAAGTCGCGTACCAGCGTTCTAAGCGACTACCGCCGAGGAAATCGTCTTAAAAGGGACGTCTCGGGTATGCAATCTTTGCGGATGTGGAATTGGGGAGGGACATTCCCAACGGGAAGACGCTCAAAAGCGCCCGTGAATATAGTCCTCGAGAATTTCGCGGTGATCAAAAGTAAAGCCGCGATTAAAGAGATCCGTCTTGGAAATGGCAGTAGCGGATTTTGCGTCGTCGCCGCCGCGGGGTTGACCGTCAGCACGAGCGAGAAAAACCACGCTCACCGTATGCCCGCGATTGTCTCTCGAAGGCTGGGAGTAGGCATGAAACTGTCGCACAATTTCTGCGCGCAGATTTGTCTCCTCAAAGAGTTCACGAAGCGCCGCATGCTCCAAGGTCTCACCAACCTCTACGAATCCTCCCGGTAGTGCCCAACCATGAGGCGGAAATTTTCGCTCAATCAAGCAGATTCGATCGCCAGGAAGTTCGCAGATAACATCCACGGAGATGGCTGGCGTTACGGGTCGACCCCTGATTTTGCGATCGATGAATCTGGAAGCTTCCTTCGTCGCCATGAAGAGGAGTTTCGTTTTCACCAAGGTCCAGGCTAAACGAGTGACGCCTTGAATTAAGCGCATGAAAGAATCTCCTTCACGATTTGTGGAACGGTTTCAGAGGCAGAACCCACGCGATGTTCATGGAAGAGCGAGCTCGATGACGTGGGCTCCAAATTAAGTTCCACCGCATGGGCATGTCCCACACTTCGTACGACTTGCACGAATCCCGCCGCTGGATAAACCAAACCACTTGTTCCAATCGACAAAAATAATCCGGCGTAAGAAAGCGCCTCGTCGATTTCTTCCATCTCCAGAGGAATTTCTCCAAACCAAACAATGTGGGGTCGGAGTTGGCCCACGGCTTCACAACTTCCGCATTTTGATTTGTCTTCCAAATCGTCTTCCCATGCGGAAACTTCTCCGCACTTCAAGCAGCGGACCTTGTTGAGCTCGCCGTGCATATGGATCACGGCTTCGCTTCCAGCGCGCTCATGCAAGTTATCCACATTTTGAGTAACGATGAGCGCGGGAGCCTTCCATTTCTTTTGCAAATCTGCCAATGCCAGATGCGCGGCATTCGGTTTCACGGCCGCGTCTTTTAGTTGACGGCGCCGTGCATTATAAAATCGTTGAACGAGGTCCGGATTTCGTTGAAATGCTTCGGGCGTTGCTACGTCCTCCACGCGATGATCCTCCCAAAGTCCGTCTCCCGCCCTAAAAGTCTTCAGGCCCGATTCCGCCGAAATTCCCGCGCCCGTAAGAATCACGATGGGATCGGTTTTTCGAATCGGAAGCGTTGAAGATTTCATAGCGTTCATTAGTGCCACTCAAGTAAAAGAATGCCAATGGAAGAGGCCTATCTCAACTTGCTAAAGGAAGTTTTGGAACGAGGGGAGCGCCGCGAGGATAGGACGGGGACAGGTACGCTGAGCGTTTTTGGGCATCAATTTCGATTCGATCTCTCGGAGGGGTTTCCGCTTCTAACGACGAAGAAGCTCCACTTGCGCTCGATCTTGCATGAGCTGCTTTGGTTTCTAAAAGGCGAGACGAACATCCGCTATCTCAAAGAAAATAAGGTGAGCATTTGGGATGAGTGGGCGGATAGCGAAGGAAATTTGGGACCCGTGTATGGCTATCAATGGCGCCATTGGGGTAAAGAGAATCAACAGGGTGAGACCGATCAGATTACGCAACTGATTGAGGGGATCAAAAGAAATCCGACGTCCCGCCGTCATATTGTGAGCGCCTGGAATGTCTCGGACATCCCGCGGATGAAACTTCCGCCTTGCCATGTGCTCTTCCAATTTTATGTGCATGGGGATTCCCGGCTGTCCTGTCAGCTCTATCAGCGAAGTGCGGATATTTTTCTCGGCGTGCCTTTTAACATTGCCAGTTATGCACTTCTTACCATGATGATTGCGCAAGTGACGGGCTTAAAACCTGGTCACTTCGTGCACACGTTTGGAGACGCGCATTTATATTTAAATCATGTGGAGCAGGCGAAGTTGCAGTTGAGTCGCACGCCTAAACCATTTCCCAAAATGATTTTGAATCCTGCGATTACCCGGATTGAAGATTTTAAATATGAGGATTTTAAGCTTGAGGAATNNGAGCCGTATCCCTCGATCGCCGCTCCAATTGCCGTATGATTTTATCTGCTATCGCTGCCATGTCTGAAAACGGAGTCATCGGGTGTGGGAACGCACTTCCCTGGAAGGTGCCCGAAGACATGAAGTTTTTTCGGGAAACCACGACGGGAAAACCTGTCATCATGGGTCGAAAGACTTTTGAGTCGATGAACAGCCGGCCCTTGCCCAAGCGTCTCAATATTGTCGTAAGTCGGACGTCGGGAGGTGTCGTGGGAGAGAATCTGCGCTGGGTCAAAACTCTGGACGAAGCCATAGCCTTATGCCCCCCCAGCACCGCGGAGGCATTTGTGATCGGTGGCGGAGAAATTTATAAATTGGCGATGCCTAAGTTGGATCGCATTTACCTCACGGTGATTCAAACGAAAGTCGAAGGGGATGCTTACTTTCCTGTTACGGAGATGAATCAGCACTTTCGTATGAAATCAGAATCTGAGATTCTGCAGTCCAGCGGGCCCGGAGCCGAGAAATTTACGATTCGAGTTTATGAACACACTTAATCCCAATCCGATCTCTCCCAGTTCAGCGACCCAAGATGAAAGAAATTGGGCGGTCATTCTACACCTGAGCGTTCTGGCCAATGCCGTAGCACCTTTCGCAGGCTTCGCGGTGCCTGTGATTATTTGGGCGATCAAAAAGGATCAGTCAGCTTACTTGAATCAGGTAGGAAAAGAGGTGATCAACTTCGTGATCACCTGCGCCATTTTGGGTGCGATCTTTTCGGTGCTCATTTATGTGGTGATTGGAATCCCGCTCGTCGCACTTCTTTATCTTTGGTGCATCATTTTGCCAATTATCGCGGCGATCAAGACGAGTCAGAGTGAAAATTATCTCTATCCACTCACGATGCGACTTCTAAAGTGAGCATTGCGGGCGCTTCGCCTGTGGAATTTTTTCAAACAGTGGAAATACTTCCGGAAGCTTCGACCGAATATTGTTGATCCGCGTTTGATTCGAGGGGTGAGTGGAAAGAAATTCCGGAGGTCCGCCTCCGCCCGCTTTCGCCATATTTTGCCACAAGGTGACGGCTTCGCGCGGATCAAATCCCGCCTCCGCCATTAGTTGTAGTCCAATCACGTCAGCTTCCGATTCCTGAGTGCGAGAAAAGGGCATGAGAATTCCAAATTGCGCGCCCAGTCCGAGACCCGCCATGATCAGTTGAAACTTCGGCGAGTTTTTATCCTTCATCGCCACCGAAGCTGCCGCAAGTCCTCCTTGCACGAGCAACGCCTGGGAGACGCGCTCATTTCCATGATGGGCAATGACGTGGCCGACTTCATGGCCAAGGATCGCCGCCATTTGTGATGGGGAATTCGCGACGGGAATGATCCCGGTGTAAACGCCGATCTTTCGGCCGGGAAGGGCAAAGGCATTCACCGCTTTATCTTTGAAAACGACAATCTCCCAATTTTGAGATTCCGAATAGGAGCCGGAATTTGCAATCAAGATAGGTTCCGCGATGCATCGAATGTAGGCATTCACCTTTGGATCGCGCTCAATCGGCGTTTGCTTTTTCATCTCCTCAAACGAGCTCGCGCCCATGGTGGCCATTTGAGATTCGGGCATCATATTCAATTGGGATCGGCCAAGGGGCGAGGTGGCACAACTCATCACGATGAGAGAAAGAATAAAAATGGGGAATGTTAGTTTCATATCGAATGGATTCGCTTTCGCTTAAGACTTCGTCAATGGTTTTGACCTCGTGGCTTGAATCACACCAAAGAGAATGAGACTTAAGCCTAGTAAACTCGAAAAAGGAATCCACTCCTGAAAGAAAACGTAACCCCAAAGCAATCCTAAGAGGGGATTTAAGTAGGCGAGTTGGCCCACTTCCGACATCGGGGCCTCATGGTAGGCCTGGGTCATAGTGATCTGACCGAGTTGCGTGAAGGCGCCGATCGCCACGAGCGTGAGCCACTCCGAAGAGGTGGGCCATACGAAGTTTGAAAGTGCAAAAGGGGCAATACCGATGGAAGCGATCAACGCAAAATAATAGACGACGACATAAGGATGATCGGAATTTCTGAGACCCCGCACGCTCGTGTAGGCAATGGCGGATAGAAAGCTTGCAGCAAGCGCGCAAAGAAAGGGTGTGAAGCGGATTTGTTCGTCAAATGATCGGAGCACTGCGATACCCAGGAATGCGACAAAAAAATACATCCATTGTTTTGCGGTGGTCATCTCGCGGTAAAAAAGCGCGGCGAGCATAAGCGAGAAGAGGGGGGCGAGACTTTGAATGGTCGTTGCGGCTGCAAGCGGAAGAGATTGAAGGGCGATGAAATAGAGCACTAAGGAGATCGACCCAAAAATTCCACGCAGAAATAGAAGCTTCTGATTCTTTCCTTTTGGCGAAAGTCGCTTTCGACGCAAAAGATAGGCGCAAATGAACAGAGCAAACACGCCACGCAGCCACGCGATTTGGACTTCCGGTATACGAGGAAGCGCCTTAACGCAAACATTCATAAGTGAAAACCAAAACACCGAGAAGAGCATCAGCTTTTGGCCTTGGGAAAGTTTCATTTGGCCTTTACGATATAAGATCGGTGTTTTGAGAACAATATGCTCGGTATTGATAAAAAAGAACTTAAGCTCACTCTGATCCTGGCGTTTCCGATTATTTTTTCGCAACTCGGCCAAATGTTCATGGGAGTCATCGATACCATTATGATCGGCCGAGTGGGAGCAACCCCTTTGGCGGGTTCTGCCATTTCAACTAGCATCTTCGGACTCTTTTTGATCTTTGGGTTTGGACTCTCTTCGAGTGTGTCCGCATTTGTGGCTCACGCCTTTGGAGCTGGCGAAAAATCCGAGTGCGGAGAAATTTTGAAGCATGGTCTTGTCATCAACCTCTTTGCGGGTCTCGTGATGGCAGGAATTATGGAACTGGGCTCCAACTATTTTCATTTGCTCGGCCAGCCCCCGGAAGTCACTGCACAAGCTCAAACATTCTTTCCCATTTTGGGATGGTCGATTGTGCCGCTGATGGTTTTTCAAGCTTTTCGACAGTTCATGGAAGGTCTTTCCGAAACCATTATTCCGATGATCATCATGGTCTGTGGGATTTTGGTGAATGTATTTTTGAACTACCTTTGGATTTACGGGAACTGGGGTTGGCAAGCTTACGGCTTGGAAGGCGCGGGATACGCGACACTTTGCGCGCGAATCTTTATGCTTTGTTTGGGAATTGCGTATGTTCTTACACATTCCCGATTCAAACCCTATTTACCTCTTCATCGATTTGGAAAATTGAATGCGGCACGGTTTAAAAAGATTTTCAAACAGGGATTGTTTTCAGGATTTCAATTTTTATTTGAAGTTGGCGCTTTCACAGGAGCTGCCGTCATGATGGGATGGTTCGGCGCTAAGACTTTAGCGGGTCACCAGATCGCGATTAACCTGGCTGCATTGACTTACATGGTGACGTTAGGAATTTCCTTTGCCACTAGCATTCGTATAGCGCAGGCCATGGGAAAGAAACAATTTCATACCGCGCGAAAAATCGGATTCACGAGCATCCACGCTGCCACAGCAATTATGGGGATCTTTGCCATTCTCTTCGTGGTTGGAAAGTACACCCTCGCCTCTATTTATATTCAAGATGAAGAAGTAATTGAGATAGCCGTGCGACTCATTTTGATTGGTGCGGTCTTTCAAGTATTCGATGGCATTCAAGGTGTGGCCGTCGGAGCTCTTCGGGGTTTATTGGACGTTCGTATTCCAACGGTGATTACATTTTTTGCCTACTGGGTTTTCAGTTTACCTGCGGCCTATTACCTCGGCTTCAAAACGGAATTTGGAGCGCCGGGTATTTGGATTGCTCTCACGCTGGGTCTAGCCATAGCCGCCGTGGGCCTTACCCTACGATTCGCTTTCGTCACTTCCGATCTGCGCGCGAAGAATTAATCTTCTTGGTTAGAAAGAATCTGCACAGTTTCTGACCATTTTTGCTCGATGCAGTTTAGGTCCAATTGCCTGATAAGTTGATCTCTGTGAAATTGTTTGCAAATTTTGGGTACAGAGGTCCGGTGTTTTAAATGCACATACCCCCCGCGTTCCGCCGTCGTTGGTTCGGAGCAAGGGAGGCACTATGGTTCGATTTGCATTTCATTCACTGATTCTTTTTTCATTGACCGGTTTTGCCGCCGCCGAGGCAGCGCCGAAGATTGCAGCACTTCAAGTGTTTAATACGGAGCAGCAAAAAGTTGTGCGCACCGTGACTTCGTCGGGATCCCAGATCACCATTCAGCTCGCTGACAAACAGTCCTTGTGTGTCACGGGAAATGCTGAGCTTAAGAGTGTAGTGTTTAAGCGAAATGGAAAAGCTGAACGGACTGAGAATCTCGCTCCCTACTGCTTAGCGGGCGAAAACATGGATACGAAGGAAGTTCTTCCCGCCACATTTGTGGCCGGCATTCAGACTTTTGAAGCAGTGGCTTATTCTCAAGCGCAAGGAAAGGGAGTGGCGAGTGCCGCATTTAGCGTGAAAGTGGAGACGCTCGTCGGTCCGGTGCCTGCCGATCTGCAGATTCAAGCTTTGCAAATAATGGATGCCGATTCGGATCGATTGGTGCGAGAGCTCACGGTGGAAAATGCCACCTCGGAAGATTTTAACAAAGAGAATCGATCCATCTGCGTAAAGGTTGGCCCGAAGGTAAAAAGCATTTCGTTTCGCGTGAATGGTCAGGCGCTCCGAACAGAAAGCGCGACTCCATTTTGTATTGCAGGAGACAAGGCGGGAAATATTGAAGTTTGGAAAGCTCAACCTGGGTTACATGCGCTTGAATTTCAAGCCTACTC
>DDSI01000176.1 GCA_002343335.1 Bacteriovoracaceae bacterium UBA2394 | reverse complement strand
CGTAAACGACGTGGAATTCCAAGCCTACAATGTGAAGCCCTCTCGTTACGATCAAGGTTCCGTCACCGTAGGCGGTGATTTGGAACGCGATCGAAGCGCGATCAGCTCTTTCCGATTGTCGGGAACGATCTATGACAATTCTTCAGGTGAAACCTGCGGGATTAACTTGGTCGCTACCGAAGCGTTGAAACAACGATAATCTAAAACATGAAGTGAAATGCGAGCGAACCTTAGTTCGTAAACATTAGCGTTTCTCGATCGGGACGTAATGCGCTTCCTTCACGCCCGTGTAATCCGCCCGAGGACGAATCAAACGATTGTTGCCAAGCTGTTCCATCACATGAGCCGTCCATCCAGACATCCGACTGATCGCGAAAATGGGCGTGTAAACGTCGAAAGGAATTTCGAGCGTGTAATAAACACTCGCGCTGTAGAAATCCACGTTCGGAAGAAGTGATTTCTTATCCTTCACGTACTTTTCCACCAAGACGGACATGTCGTACCATTTGGTCGAACCCTTTTCCTTCCCAAGCAGCTCCGACATCTTTCGAAGCTCCACGGCTCTGGGATCGCCATCTTTATAGACGCGATGGCCGAAACCCATGATGCGCTCTTTACGGGCAAAAGCGTCGTCTAACCATTTATCCACTTTGGCCACGTCACCGATCGTGAGGAGAGTTTCCATCACTTTTTGATTAGCCCCTCCATGGAGAGGGCCTTTCAGTGTTCCAATCGCCGACGTAATAGCCGAGTGCATGTCCGTCAATGTGGAGGCGGTTACCCGTGCGCAAAATGTAGAGGCATTGAATTCATGATCCGCATGCAATACCAACGCTTGATCAAACGCGCGAACTTCCAAGGCCGAGGCTTCTTTGCCGCGTAACATATAGAGAAAATTGGCAGCGATGCTGAGGCCCTTCTTGGGATGAATGGGCTCTTTATGATTTCGAATGTGCTCCCAAGCTGCAATCAAGGTGGGCGTTTGGGCCATTAAGCGAATGGACTTCGCTTTATTGGCATCCATCGAATTGTCAGCCGTCTGAGGATCATAACATCCCATCATCGATACGGCCGTTCGAAGGACGTCCATAAAATTAGCAGTCTTCGGAAAAGTCTTCAGATGCTTCAATACCGCATCCGGCAATTCCATATTTTGGTCGAGGGTTTGATTGAGCGCTTGTAACTCCGCTTTATTGGGCAATGAGCCATTCCAAAGGAGATACACCACCTCGTGGAAATTCGCGCTCGTCGCGAGTTCATGAATATCAATCCCTCGGTATCGGAGCACTCCATCTTCAATGCTGCAAATACTCGACGTTGCAGCGACGACGTCTTCTAAACCTTCACCTGATTTTGAACCTGCAACCATGCTTTTCAGCTTACAGCGAACGTACTGGATTAGGTAGTCTAAAGTCCGTGATTGTGGGTCCGAAAGTCCGAACATTTGTTCTCTGGTTTTCTCTGGGCATAGCGTTCGATATTTTTATCGCGCTTGGTGTCTACGCTGCACTTCCAAATCCCACACTTCTTTTGAAGGGTGTCACTTTAGAACGATGGACGAAGAATAAGAAGCCCATTCAATTCACGGCGGGCCCGAAGAATAAAAAATATGTCCCACTCCATAACATTCCAAAAGCTCTTCAACACGCCCTTCTCTTCTTAGAGGACAATCGCTTTTACATTCATCGCGGCTTTGACATGGCGGAAATTGTCAATGCTCTCCAATCATCATTCAAATCCGGGCGTCGCCTAAGGGGAGCGAGCTCACTCTCTCAACAGCTCGTAAAAAATCTCTATCTCAGTCCCGAGCGCACATTTCGTCGTAAGCTTTTGGAGGCTCTCATCACCATAAAGCTTGAACTTTCACTCCCCAAAACAAAAATATTAGAGCTCTACCTCAATAGTATTGATTGGGGACGCGGTCTCTTTGGAATAGCGGATGCTTCCTACTATTACTTTCAGAAACCACCGCATCAGTTGGATGCGCGCGAATGTGTGTTTCTCGCGGCGATCGTTCCAAACCCATCGCGATTTTCTCAGCTGGATGAGGACCTTGTGCCGAAGCGATTTGTGCGAGTTCAAATGATGAGGGCGTTCGAAGCGCTTTATCAAGCTCGTCTAATCACACTCGCCCAGTATCAAGACGTTCTTTTAAGGCCCTTCGGCAATAAGGATGAGCCCGAAATTACCGAGGAAGATCTCTTCGAATGAAGCCCTATATTCCTAAAAAGGACGCCAGAAAACCAAATTTAAAAATCGCTTCCTCCGAGCCTCTGCACTCTCGAAATTTTCGAAAGCATCTCGCCTATCAGCGAGGATGGCGCGCCTTTCAGCGGGGATACTATTGGGAAGCGCATGAATATTGGGAACCCGTTTGGCGAGCAACGCGAGATCCCGCCATTCGCCATTTTCTCCAGGCGCTCATTCAAATCAGCGCAGCTCAATTGAAGAGAAAGATGGGACATTATTCAGCTGTGCGCGCCCTGCTAAAATCCGCAGAACGACATCTTCACGCCTCTCAATGCAAACAAATTTTTCGATTGAGAATTTCCACGTTAATGAATCGCATTTGCGAGCTCAGGAGAACTTGCACTTAGAAATTCCTGCAAGCTCGCAGCGTCCGTTCGCGCCTCTTTTGATTTTGAAATCGCTTCTTTCAACACTCGCTTGAATTGCTCCAAACGTTTTGGATTGGAGAGTAGGGCCTGATTATTTTGAATCGTCTTATAGATCTTCGCCGCGGATGAGCCTTCCTTCACCATTGAGCGAAGTTGAGCCGCTCGATCTTCAGACCCTAGAGTATTCAATTGCGCTAAAACGTAAGTGAAAACTTCTTCCACTTTTTCATAGTCCGAGGAAATCGCCTCAATAAATCCAGTTTCAATAATGTTTGAACTTACCATTCCCGATTGCAGCACCTCGTCAGCCATCGCGCGCTGAATTCTTAAACTCGAAAGCATATCTCGATCGCGGTACACCGCTTCGAGATCTCTCTCCATCACACTCGTTGTGGGGTAGCGCGCTCCCAGTGTTTGCGTGGCAATCTCTTGAAGATTTTCATCCAGGGCTTCAGTCTTCCATGTGATTTTCTTATCCAGAAGCCACGAATTTACACCTGTCTTAAAGGCTTCGGGCACGAGCTGCACCAACACGCCGGCGGACGCGCTCGATGCGGCTTTGATCACATACGCGGTGAAGGGATTATCAACACCATAGTGCGACGCCAAGAAGGTTCCCAACTGATAACCGACATACAGAGCCACATTGGTCGCAATGAATTCAAACGTCATGATTCGGTGATACTTCACGGAATCCAAAATGCGCTTTCGCATGTTTTGATCGATCACGGTGTAATAAAGAAGGTTCATCGCCACCAGACGCTTTGTGTCCATAGACGAACGCACGAAATCGGTAACTTTGTGAGCTTCCGGAACATCTTTGGTGGCAATCTTCCAGAACTGCGAAAAATATTCAAAGCCACCCGTAACAGCGACCATGTAAGTGATACCGTTTAAAACATTGCCCAACGTTTTGATGGCGGCTGCAGTCTTGGGATAAGGCAAACTTCCGCCGGAAGAAGCTTTCTTTACGATAAAATCACTGAGCTTTCCAACCCCCTTCGCCGCACCCTTCTGCCCAAAGCCTGCGGATAAACTTCCCGCCACGCCTGCATAAAAATCGGTGGAATTCATTAACTCGAGAATTCCCTGAAGATCGATCTTGCCCGTCTCTTTATAGGTCATCACCGCCATCGTTAAAATGGCGGAGAACACTGCCGAGACCGGATCTAGTTGGTAAGGAAACACGCCTTCGGTGAGAAGGGGCTGAAATCCGGCTGCGGAATCAGATCTACTTCGAATGGGAGACGTATTGGCGATCGGGGTCATGATGGATGCCCCTTTGCCTTCGAATGGGTCAAAGCCCAGCTGTCGCACTTCATTTCTATCCTCGGGGGAGGATGCGACGGCTGGGCTTTTAGCCAATACATTCGCGTACGGCGAACCGCACAGCGAAACTGAAACTGTTAAAACGAGAGCTAACTTGAAATGAAGATCTAACCTCAACGAAACCCCCTCTACCCTGACACATTGCACTTTAGGATTGCGTCAAAGACAGGGTCAATGAGAATTTGGCCCTATGAAAAAAAATGCGTCACTGCTCGGCCTCGCTCTTTCACTCTTATTCTCCCTTCAAGCTGAAAAAGTTTCCGCACAAGACAGACGAACGGACGGACCTCCAGGATCTGAATATGCGGACTTCTCCAATATGCGGGGACAACTCTCCATCGGCGGTCACTTTGGCGCGCTTCTTCCTTCCACAGGAAACGGTTCCAGTTTTTTAGTCGGAGCCGATGCTGATTTTCGTCCTTATGATCTCTTCGGACTTCGCTTCACTTATCACCAGGGGTTGCAGAGCCCTCGCGGTTCTGTGTTCGCACTGACGCCAGTCGTTTATTCCGAGTTTTCAAATTTAATTCCCTATGCATTCTTTGGCCCAGGCATTGCGATCACCAATAATCGCGGCGGCACGAAATTAAAATTTTCTATCTCGATGGGTGCGGGCGCGGATGTTCTTCTCATCGATCACTTCGGGGTGGGGATGTTCTATATGTACAATGCGCTTCTCGATTCGCCGGATTTTCATGATCTCGGCGCACGAATATCCTATTGGTTTTGAGACCACTCTGATCAGTCTTTTGGATCGAGAGTGCGGTTTTGAATTGGCGAGGAAGATCTTGAGAGAGACTCAGAGAGGCGCACGTGATTCGTTCGAAGCTCAAATCAATCTGCCTCGGGTGTAGGCGTCTCAAATGATCGGTTCATCTAAGCCCCTTTCGGCCGTGTCTCTCGAAAGGTCTGCATCGCGAATTCAAAACCGCACTCTCAGTCAAAAGAGCGGCGTTGTAAGATCGTCGTCTTCTTTGACTTCACGACGATTTGTGAAATGGCCTCGACACTATCGACACTTCCAAGGCCGTCGAGATATTCGATCGTTCCGCTGTAGGTGCCGGGCTTCAAATATATTTTTGCTATTTGCAATTGCGCGGGTAGCAAGAGCCAGGAGCGCGTGTCAGCCTCCGACATCAAAAAGAGTGCGAGCCCGGTTAGCACGCCCAACTCTTTCGAGTTGGTGGCTTTTCCCACACCAACCGCAATCCCCGCCTTCACACCCGCTTGAAGAATGGCCTTCGCAATCATCCGACCCATGCGATCTTTCAAGTAGCGTATGGCTACGCCTTCAATGTCGTTCAATGTGACCGTCGTGCTTGCTCGGTTCTCTATCTTTAATCTTGCGGAATGAATTCGGTAGTGGCGCCGTCTATAATAGGTGACCGGCACCCAGACTTCAGCGGCAGATCCTTTCTGTCCTGCTTTCATATGCTTTTCCCGCGAAGAATACTTCTCCGGACTCTTTCCCACCTCGACCAGCAAAAGAACGGCGCCATCTTTGGCGCCAGCATTCTCATTCAATTTTGCAAAGGCTTCATTTCCAAATTCCTTTTTATATTTATCAAGATCTTGTTCGAAGCCCATTCGCTTCGCCATTCGGACCAAATCTGTCCTCAATGGATCGAATTGATCGGCCAACTCCGGATCGATACTCGCCGTATTTTTATAGGCAACATAAGCATCGTTCTCATTGTTTTCATTCTCAAACAGCACCCCACCCAAATAGCGCGCAAAAGCATTCAGTTCGTATGGCCTTTTTCCCTCTGAAATCATTTTGAAGAGAATCTCATTCACGCGCCGCATTTCTACGAGCGCGGAGTCCGGCTGGTTCAAACTGAGGAAATTCAAACCAAGATAGAGATGTACGAGCACCTTCTCAAAGTCCTCGCCCTGATAGGTGGTCTGCTTTTCATTCACAAGCAAGCTGACGGCTTGCTCACCCAGAGAGAGATATCCATTCATCTCGATAATTTTTGCAGCGGCAAAAAATTTTTGATTACTTTCCTCATACCGCTTGCCCACACGAAGCAGCATTCCTTCGTCCATCAGTCGAAGGAGCTTTTCTTTTTCGCCCGTTACATTTTTTTCATAATCTTGAAGGGCGGAGTCGATCGCCCCGGACTTCATTTTGCTCCAGGAGCGAAGCGCCGTACCTTCATACGACGTTCCGCAACCGAACAAGATAGCCGCGCTCAATATAGAGAAAATGACCTTGGGCAGATGGCGCACGACGTTCGACTACGACACTTACATGCCGATGCTACGCTTGCGATATCGTTTGCGAACTTCTTTGTCGTCCGACCACTCGATCACATTCGTTTCGAGATTGGTGAGGTTCAAAGTGACTTTGTAGTAAATGACTTTGTCATTTCCGACTTCTTGGACATTGCTTGCCACGTCGCCCGTGATCAAATACCCGACTCCCACCTGCTTGCCAGGTCCCTTTGCCGTAGATTTATCGACGTTTTTGCCGGCCTGATATTCGTATTCTTCCGCGATTTCATCTCGGGCTTCTTTGTCTGCGAATCGGAACTTCCCAGAGCGAATGAGCGCTGTCCTAATTTTGTCCGTTAAACTTTTAATATCGATGTGCTCGCTGGTGTGATTGCGAACCTTGCCCACCATGACGAGCGGCGGCTGCTTAGCGCCTTCGATTTTATCGTATTGCACAAGTGAATCGACAAGCTTATTCGAAATGAGCTGCATGTCGTTTTCACCAAACTTATCATCTAGCAAGATAACTTTATTGGGATCGTCATAGCCCCCTTGGGTGAAAGCTTTAGGACCGCATCCTGAAAGAATGCTGGCAGAAAGAATCAAGAGACCAAAAACTAAAATGATCGTTGGAGAGGATTTGTTTAACATAGGGGTAAAGTTAGCCGAAAAGTGATGAAAAGCGAAACTCCAAGTATCAGAACCCTTCAGTCAAAAATTTTGGCGTTGGACATTGGATCCAAACGAATGGGCCTCGCCCTTTGGAATCCTGGCGCGCAACTAGGCTCCGTTCTTCCCACCTTGGAGAGAAAGAATCTTCGCGCCGATCTTGAATCAATAAAAAACCTCGTCACGGCGCAGGGAGTCGAGGCTTTTTTAGTTGGCATGCCCTTAGGTCTTGATGGGAAAATGACCAAGAGCGCCGAAACTTCCGAGTTTTGGATTGGGCAATTGAAACAGAATTTTCAGCTGCCTATTTTTACTTTCGATGAAGGTCTTTCCNNCGTGAAAACGATGGCCCATCAACGAAAGAAAAAACGCGAATCCATGAAAGATGGGTTCGCGGCTTTAATGATCCTAGAAGATTTTATTCGCGAATGTCGCGAATATTCAGAATGAATAAATTACGATGAAACGAAAGATAGAAGCCGCCCTAGCCTTTACGATCGTCGCAGCGTTATTCGCAACGTTTCTCTATTTTTATCAAGCTCCCGAAGCTGACAGTCGCAGCTTCCTTAGCTTTTCCATCAACACCGGCGAGAGTTTTAAATCCGTAAGCTTGAGATTGAAAGCGGAGGGTATCGTACGATCCGAGCCATTTTTCTACTATCTCGGCCGCCTCACCGGCAAATCGGGCATGTTGAAGGCTGGAGAATATGAACTCAACACGGAAATGACGGCATGGGAAGTTTTGAAGGTCATCACGGGCTCGCATGTGAAACTCTATCGAATCACAGTTCCTGAGGGTTACACGATGTTTCAGATCGCTGAGATGCTGGAAAATGCCGGGCTCGTGGATGAAATTCAATTTCTCGAATCCTGTTGGGATCCTGTTTTTTTGGAGGAGCTGCAGATCCCCTCCTTTTCAGTAGAGGGCTACCTCTTTCCCGAGACCTATTACATTGCGCGAGGGAGTTCCGCCCGCTCTATCATCCGAATGTTTGTGGAAATGTTTTGGACGAAAGTGCCGCCAAACTATTTAGCAAAGGCCAAATCCTCAAGCATGAGCTTTCATCAAACGGTGATCATGGCATCCATGATTGAGAAGGAGACCGGTCTCATCGGGGAGATGAGCTTGATTAGCTCTGTGTTTTTTAATCGCATTGATAAGCGAATGAAGTTACAGAGCGATCCCACCGCCATTTATGATCTTCTTCCGTATGGCGGTCGAGTGATGCGCGATCATCTCTTTCGAAAGACGCCCTTCAATACCTATCAAATTGTGGGACTTCCCATGACACCCATTTCGAATCCCGGATTACTGGCGATCTACGCGGCTCTCAATCCACAAAAAACTGAATATCTTTACTTCGTTTCCAGGCGAGATGGATCGCACCACTTCAGCGCTTCTTATGAAGAGCATCAAGAGGCGATCGATAAATTCTTGAAGTAGTAGCGCAATAGAAAGTAATTAGGCAGCGGCGGATTTACGCGCTTGAATGAACTTAGCGACTCGCTCGAGAACTCTAAACTTACCGCGACCATCCACAATCTTTTGAGCTGCCACACCGCGATTTTCTAACTCCTGATCGCGCTCCATCCAATAGATCAATTTTTGATAGAGCAGCTCGGGAGTCATCACATCAGCCGATCCAATGTGGTCCGCGATTCCACGCGATTCCCAAGAGCGAGCAATCGGAACTTGATGAGGACTAAGCGCCACCGTGAGCATGGGAATTCCCAAGTAAGCGAGTTCGTAGGTCGTCGCTCCACCGCCGCAGAGCGCCAGGTCGGCCCGCGCCAGGAGTTGCGGATAGAAAGATGGATCTTCATAAAGATGAATTCGCGGATGATTGCCGATCATTCTTTTCGCTTTATCTAAATGCGGCCATTGGCTTCCTACCACAATGTGAGTTTCAAACTTTGAGGAAGACTGGCGGACAGCGTCGATACACTTTAGAGCATGTCCCCACCGATCCCCGCCTCCGAGCGTGACTAAGAATTGGAAACTTTCCGCCATACGTTCAGTCGGGTTCTGTCGAAGCGTGTGAATTTCATCTCGGACCATCACATATTTTGGCCCAAGCAACTGCTGCGCAGTGGATGAAGCGGAGATTGCTAACTTCTCGGCATCTAAATTGGGATTAATGAGAAAATCCACAGGGTAATGTCGTTGATAACCGTCATCGAACGCCATCAAGATCACCCGTGAATCTCGCTTTAAACTTTCCAAGCAGTCGCTTGTCCACCCTGGGTGATCCACACAGACGATCACGTTCTTTCGACTCATCAAATCAAACATGGAGTGGAGAACTTCAAGATCGCGCTCAAGAGTGGCTTGTTCATCGAGCACTTGAACGACCGCATGGATCTCTTTGAGCTTTTTTTCCAATCCACGAGGCAGGGCTCGACAGAGAAAGTGAACTTTATATCGGCCACTTTGCTGAGCGACCTCCGCCAAAGCATAACAACGGCGGAAATGGCCCCAACCTAAGTCACTCGATGCATCACAGCGAAAAATAATGGGTACAGCTTGCACGACAGAGACGAGTGTATCAATCTCGCTTCGTTGACTCCTAACGTCATTTCAAAATAGTCAACATGCACAGCACCATTCCATCAGTTAACACGCGCTGTTATCGCGTAACCTTTGTTAAACTTGTGACATGATCGACTGGAGCAATAAAAAAATTCTTATCACTGGTGGTACCGGATCTTTCGGAAGGGCTTTTATCAAGTATGCGCTCGAGCATTTAAAGCCTTCCGTCATTCGAGTTTTTAGCCGAGATGAACTAAAACAGGCGGAAGTTCGCGAGCAATTTCAAAATCATCCGAACCTTCGCTATTTCATAGGTGATGTTCGCGATCAAGAACGCGTGGAGCGAGCACTTCGAGGCGTTCACATTGTGATTCACGCAGCCG
This sequence comes from Bacteriovoracaceae bacterium UBA2394, assembly GCA_002343335.1. Lineage (GTDB taxonomy): Bacteria > Bdellovibrionota > UBA2394 > UBA2394 > UBA2394 > UBA2394. Next base: position 4,519 of record DDSI01000176.1, on the reverse strand, counting down.
CCATGAAACGAGTGGAAGCTTGCGAGTACAATCCATTTGAAGCCATACAAACCAACATCATCGGCACACAGAATGTCATCAATCAGTCGATCGACTGCGGAGTGGAAAAAGTCATCGCCATCTCGAGCGACAAAGCAGTGAACCCCGTGAATCTCTACGGCGCTACGAAATTATGTCAGGAAAAGATTGTCGTTCAAGGCAATTCCTACGTGGGTCCCAAGAAGACTCGACTCTCCTGCGTCCGATACGGAAATGTAGTCGGATCTCGCGGTAGCGTCGTTCCGATTTTTCGGGAACAAGCCAAAAGCGGTCAAATCACCATCACGGATGAACGGATGACTCGATTTTGGATTACCCTGCCCCAGGCCGTTCGATTCGTTCACTCCTCCATTGAAATGATGCGAGGAGGAGAGATTTTAGTGCCGAAGCTTCCGAGCATGCGCATTACGGATCTCGCTAAAGTGATGGCGCCCAATTGTAAAATCAATTTCACCGGTATTCGACCTGGAGAGAAGCTTCACGAAGTCATGATCACGGAGGATGAATCACGTCATACCAAAGAGATCAGCGATCGCTACATCGTGGAGCCCGAATTTCCTTGGTGGTCGACTGGCAATTCAGAAACCGGAACAACACTTGCCGATGGCTTCCGTTACGCTTCGAATAACAACGATGTGTGGCTGAATGGCGATCAATTGAAGTCCATGCTTCAGCAGACCCAGTAAGGCTAGCTTCCGATCACCCTTTTTCTTTGGAAAAGTTTAGCTGAACTGCGTTTTTATAGACGAACTCAGGAAGACGAATATCTAAAATTTTTATCTCGTGGGAGCGAGTAGATGCTTGCGGGTGGAGGGCATCCGTCAGAGGCTCTGAGGCAGGCTCTAAATCACTTCGAGAGTTGAATCATCTATGCCGAAGGAGCATCGCAAGGACTTCGCTTTGGATTCTGTTAGCTATCATTGGGCGATCCTCTGACGGATGCCCTCCACCCGCAAGCATCTACTCGATTTTACAAATTAAGAATTTTAGATATTCGTCGGACAGAGGCTAGCGTGAAGAAATTAGATCCGCGCTCTTTTCTTTGAGCACGGGAATCTTCAACTTGATGCCCTTCGAAATGGCATTCAAAGAAATTTTAGGATTGTATTCCGCAAGTAACCACGGCGGGACTTCGAACTTTTGATAGCAGAGCGACCATAAATTCTCGCCAGGCTTTACTTCGTAATCCATGAGATCGGCCACCGCATACTGAGAGAAAAAGTCTTCACGAATCTTTCGATGATGGTCGAGCCTGGCGGAGACAAAATCCTGCGCGGTTGTTTTCGATAACTTCACCAAAATTTTTTGCCCCAGGCGTGCTTGACCCTCTGGAGCCATTCCGTTCCAACCGCGGATTTCATCGACCTCGACTTGCAGCCAATCCGCTATTTGAGAAACGGTCTCGTTCATTTCGACATTGATCCAGCCCTTGCCATCGACCAAATCCTGAATGCCGTACTTCACCGCTACATCGAGCGTTTCATTGGCCTCTTTTTCTTTCTCACGTTTTACAGCAGGTAAAAGCGGAGATCGAATTTGCGGGAGGAGACCGGCCTTACTTTCCACTCGAATCTTTTGGCGAGGTTCAGCCGAGGCAATCATCATATTGTTTCGTTTCGAATTCAAAGGCACGCGAATGCTTATACCCTTAGGAATGGGTCGCTGATTGGTAATGACTGGCAACCTCAAGCCCGGATTTAATCTCTGAAATTCTTCCATGCTAAATTTGTACTGCTTGATAAATTCTTGCAGATAGATGGGCTCAGAAATATCAACAACATCAAACATCAGCGGCTCTGGCAGTTTCATTGTTGGAAAATATTTTTGATAATTACTCGCCACTTCAGACGCTGCTAAAAATTGTGCGTAGAAATTTCGAGAAGCAAAACCGAAGGACGGTGAAGAATACCGAAAAGCGATTTCCGCTATATCCGAGGTGCCCAAGGACTTCATCGCTCTCTGCATTCCGTAAGCACCATGATTGTAGGCCGTCAGCGCTAACGCCCAATTTCCAAGAACTTTATAGTCGCCCTTTAAATGCTTTGCCGCGGCTCGCGTGGCCACCCAAGGATCCAATCGTTGGTCGATCGTGTAATCAATTCTCAAATATTGTTTTCCCGTTGCTGGCATCAGCTGCCAGAGCCCTGCTGCTCCGAATTTCGAAATGGCATATTCCTGAAAGGAAGATTCCACATGCGGCAGATATTTCAAAAAGTCAGGCAGTCCTTCTTGTTTCAAAATTCCTTCGATGTGTTTGAGATAATACCCTGATCGTTTCAGTCCTTCTTGAAACCGATCCGTCTGTCCTAATTGAAATCGAATATTTTCGGTGGCTTGAAGGAGACGACTACGAGAAGCGCCGCGGGGGAATTTCGCAAGTAGAGCACGCTCTTCCACCGTGAGATTGTCTCCGCGTTTTCTTAAGATATTAAACAGGCTCTCACGGATTCGGTTCCGCATGTAATCGACCGAGTAAAAATCGCCGTTCTTTGGCAACTCGACGGCATCGTAAATGAGACTCAAATCTTCAGAATCATGAATGAGACCCTGCTTCGTGGTGTACTTCGTATAGACGGCTTTCCAAAATTCCACTTTAAATCGAAGTTCTGCGGGGTACGGTAGGCGCGGATCGCGAATCGGTTGCGCAAGCACCGAAAAAGACTGGCCGGGGAAAGAAAAAAAGACCCCCCCCGAGATCATCAGGCACAGAAAGAACCGCACGCACCATTGTACATGGTATGGAAGCACAGCGCTAACCTGCCCAAAAATTAATTTCGTAATAAATTCTAAATACTTAAGCCGGAGCTCAACCAAGCCTAGAGAAACGGCTATTGGGACTTTGAAGCCTTGAAGAAATCTGTCGAGCTTTCTCATCTGCCTCTTTGCGTTCCTCATTGATTTTTCCCACAGTAGAAGTCGTCATTTTCGGGGAAACGGTCTTGATGCCTGACGGGCCTCGGGTCGCAATCACGGGATTCGGTGGTATTTTCATGATTCCCTCCTCCTGATACTCGGGACGACACCCAACGCTGCTATTCTAGGACGGAAATGGCGCAGGCAAAAGCCGCGGCGCACTATGGCTCGGAGATCAAAAATTGCAGCGCATCATTCACACTTTCGTAATTCTTGATGCGCCCTCCTACCTTCGGATCGGGTTTGCTCGAAGTATGAGGGCCCGATATGACCATTGCGTTTTTCAATGAGGAAAGCCGTTGAGCTCGCTCGGAAAGCGAGGGAACTTCGCGCAACTCCCCCGTAAGGCCAATCTCCCCACAAANNGACCACAGCCGCAGCAACCGCCAAATCAGCCACCGGATCAGAAATTTTTAATCCTCCGACCACGTTCAAGTAAACGTCGGAGCGAGAAAATGGAAGTTTGAGTCGCTTTTCCAAAACGGCGAGAAGCAAAAGCAATCGATTGAGATCAAATCCCGAGGTACTCCTTCGTGGACTTGGAAAATAAGTGTCTACCACTAGCGCTTGAATTTCCACGCAAAGAATTCGCGTTCCTAATTGGACTGCCGTAAGCGCGCAGCCCGACACGTCCGTGGAATGCTTACGCATCCAGTAAGAATCAGCTTCGCTTTTTTCTGTAAGACCCGCTTCCGACATTTCCAAAAGCACCGTCTCCTGCGAAGGGCCATATCGATTTTTTTGAACCTGCAAAATTCTTACGCGGGCATCTTCCGCAAGCGAAAAGACCAGCACCGTATCGACCATGTGTTCGAGCGTCTTCGGGCCAGCGATATCCCCTTCCTTATTCACATGGCCCACGAGCCATAGAATCGTGCCGGTCTGCTTGGCTTCATCCACTAATAGATCGACAGCAGTTCGAAGTGTCGCAGATCCCCCCTTCGCACCTCCCTCTTCCGTCCAGAGCATTTGGACCGAATCGATGACAGCCATCTTAGGCTTCAGTTTTCGAATTTGCTGACAAATCAAATCTACACGTGCTTCGGAAATGATAAAAAGTTCCTTCGACATCATCGGGGAGAAAGAACGAAATCTCCGCGCCACTTGTGTCACAGATTCTTCCGCGGAAACGTAAAGGGATTTCTCCTTTTGATGTGCAAGGAGTTGAAAGAGAAGTGTCGACTTTCCTATACCGGGTTCGCCGGCAAGCAATACGGCAGTCCCGCGCGGAACTCCTCCATGGAGGAGGCGATCCAAAAATGGCATTTCGGTACTGCACTTTTCAAGTTGATCGGTATCCGAAATGAGCGACTGCAATGATTGAGGAGTGGAAGCCGCGCCTTCAACGCTTTGGGGTTTTCGCTCCACGACGGTGTTGAGAGATTGGCATTCTAAGCAACGTCCCATCCATTTGGCGAATTCAGCGCCGCATGATTCACAAACATAAAGCGGCTGAGCGGAGCGTTTTCCCATCCCGAATAGAAAAACTAGAAGGCCGAGGCGGGGGCAAGTTTAATCTTCCCCATGAGCGCCGTGACTTGGACTTGTTGATCGAGCCCCCCTTCCA
>DDSI01000127.1 GCA_002343335.1 Bacteriovoracaceae bacterium UBA2394 | reverse complement strand
GGTCTCGCCCACTCAATTCGATATCGACCCATTTTTCAGAATTCTTCCGGCGACGAATTTGGCGTCGGAAAAGCAAACCGGCGGCAATCCCGAGTCCGAAACCAGAAAGATGCGTGGCGAATGCCACAGGCTTGGGATCCAGCCAGATATTTTGTGCCAAGCCCGAAATCTGAAAGAGCACCCAAATATAAATGAGAACTCTCAAAGGAAGAAAAAAAGTATTTGGAAAATTCGGAAGAGGAATAAAAAAGAGCATGAGTCTAACTTTCGAGCGGGGAAACATGGCAGCGACTGCTCCCATGATGAAGGCCACTGAACCGGACGCTCCTATGATGGGAATGCTTAAGTCCGCTTGAAAAACGAGTTCGGAAAGTACGGCGAGGGCCGCAAAGAGAAGAGTAAAGGAAAGAAATGCTATGCTTCCAATTGCGTTTTCCAGTATCCAACCGAAAATCAAGAAGTACCACATGTTGGAAAAGAGATGGCCCCACGACGCATGCGTAAATTGATAGGTGACGAGCTTCCAGGAAAGGCCTGACTCGAATTCCGAAGGCACAAATGCCATGCGATACGTGGAGCTCTGCTTAAACATGGTAGTGCCCTGCTCCACTTTTTCCTCAGCCGTAGCCGCAGCCACCTTCGAATGCTCAGAAATTCGCTCCATTTCCACGCGCGTCATTCCGCCGTAGATCACGACGCTCATGATCACCCAAGCGACGGTGACAAACGGAAATCGAAAGAATGGAAGATTGGAGCCGATGGGAAGAAACACATAGTTCTATCGGCTTCTGCTATGAAAATGTGAGTGATTTTACTGATTCGGTCGAAATGAAATATGGAACTGATAACTCACCGCAGGACGTCCATCGGAAAGTGTGAAGCGCGTACAACGAATCTCAAGCTCCGCCGACCACTCGAACGCTGCATTTCCAAAAATTCGCCCGAGTGGAGAGTCCTGCAAAATTTGATGGGCCTTTTCGACAAAGTCGTGATGATGCTTTGCAGATGCAAGAAAGCTTTCAAACCTGCTCCCCTCTATATCTTCTAAAATAAAATCCGTATGCGCGCTTAAACCTCTCGGTAGGCCGTGGGAACTACCTCGCTGGGCTCGCTTTCCCAAAGCGCCGGGATATCCCACCTCACGAAGAGATTCCATCAACTGGTCATTGAGTTGATCTTGTAAAAGGCGATCATCCAATCGCATCGAGTAGCGGTCCTCAATCGTGGAGCGTTCATACAAAATCTGCAGAGGATACTGGAGCAAATTCCAGTCTTGGATCTCCCCAGCACTCCCTTGAGGGAAACTGAGAAGGATTTCATGAGCGTTTTGAGATGCATCGGATCTAGGGGTTACGTAAATCGTAGGCGATCGGCCGGACTCGAAGGGCGAATGAAACTGAATCTGCATTTGTCCGAGCTGAGTTTGCGTATTCACCTCTACGAATGCGTCGATCTCATACGAATTTCCAGAATCTCTTCCTTTCACTTCCTTGGGAAAAGCTGCTGGAAGAGGAATTTTTTTTCTCACCAAAGTCGAAGTCGATGCTGGAGAAATATCGTAGAGAATGGAACGCCCAAAAAGAAGATCCAGCGTTTCCAGGCAAGATCGAGCTTGCAAAGCGCTAGGAAAGCTAGCGGTGATCATTAGAAAGGAAAAAATCCAACCCCTGAAAAAACCCATACACACCCAGGCCAACGTTTTTGACCAGGCATGAAATTTTGTCCAGCAAGTCTTAGAATCTTAGCGAATTCTTAGCGAGAACAGTTCTCAAAGGGAGGCTACCCCACTCCAGCAACTCTGCCCGGGCAGAGTTACTACAACAGTTTGATTTCCTAAGTCGATCCGCCAGCCATCCACTGAGCCATGGCATAGTCGCGCTCAAAGAAAAGCGCTTGCTCAAAATAATCGGCGGCTTCGTGTTTGCGACCAAGTTCCATACACACGCGTCCAAGCTGGTAATACGCACGACCATTATCTTTCTCGAGACGACAAGCGGTCTGCAAAGACTGGTGCGCACGAATCAAATCTTTTTTTTCGATGAGAATTTCACCCATCAACATGTGCCCAACGCCACTTTCCGGACGCGCTTGTGTAAATCGCTCAATGTCCGCGAGCGCCTCATTCAACTTTTGCATGCGCAAACGGAGGTGGGCTCTATGGAGCAGCGCTTCCATTGCATTTCCATCTGCATCCAAAATGTCGCTATACACTCGGTCCGCCACATCAAATTGATTCTCTTCCACCGCATTTTGGGCCCGTAAAAATAAAGATCTAAGTCGCCAGCTCACGGGATAATCATCTCTAGGGCCTTACGCGAGCGCAATAAATTAGTTGCGGTCGCGAGCTTGGAATTCCGAGTACAATGGAGGTATAGAATTGGGCATATATGGCATTGCTTGAAATCATCGAATATCCGCATCCGACGCTTCTGGAGATCGCCCGACCGGTTGATCCCAGCGAAATCAATGATGCCTTTCGAACGACGATCGACAACATGATTGAAACAATGCTTGAAGCTCCCGGCGTGGGCCTTGCCGCGCCTCAAGTAAATATTTCCAAACGATTTTTGGTAGTGGATGTGAGTTCGTATTATCCCGATCGTCCACCCTTTGCGATTATCAATCCTGTCATCACAGAGCGCTCAGGCAAAACGACATTTGAAGAAGGCTGTTTAAGCCTCCCTGAGTTTCGTGAAGATGTGGAACGCTCCAAAAAGATAACGGTGGAATATCTGGATGCTTGGGGAAAACGCCAAGTCATCACCGACGAAGGCCTCCTCGCCATTGTCATTCAGCATGAGATCGATCATTTGGATGGCATCGTGGCCGCCGATCGCATCTCGCCAATGAAGCGAATGATGTATCTTAAGAAACTCAAAAAGATGGACCGAAAAGGCCTGAGAATTCCCGAACTCTCCGGTTCGCGGCTCTAAGCGTTCCTCGACTTTCGACCCAACCTCTGAGATTTTTCATATCTATGTCTTCGAAGACTCGAGTCATTTTTATGGGCACTCCGGATTTTGCCGTGCCCAGTCTCGAAGCCTTAATTGCGTCGGACTATTCCATTCCCCTCGTCGTGACGCAGCCGGATCGTCCCAAGGGCCGCGGCCAAAAATTGCAGCCGCCGCCTGTGAAAGAAGTGGCCATTCAAAATGGGATTGAAGTCTATCAACCGGAATCATTGAAATCCTCGAGTGAAGCGAGAGAAAAAATACTAGAAACACCCTGTGATTTTTTAGTGGTCGTGGCCTTTGGACAAATTCTTCCGAATGATATTTTGAGCCATCCGAAAGTGGCACCGTTGAATGTACATGCTTCACTTTTGCCTGCGTATCGAGGTGCCGCGCCTATCGCTCGCTCCATCATGGAAGGCGAACAAAAAACGGGCGTAACAATTCAGTGGATGATCGAGCCCCTCGATCAGGGAGATATTTTGCTTCAGGTACAAACTCCCATCTCGGATTCCGATACATCGGGAAGTCTGCACGATCGATTGAAAGATCTGGGCGCTCAGGCCCTTCTCGATTGCTTGAAACTCTTTCACGAGAATCGAATCATCCGACGCTCTCAGGATGCGCGCGTGGGATCCTACGCCGCCAAACTTCAGAAGGATGAGCGAATGATCTCGTTCAATCAGCCCTCTCACTTCGTTCATCGATCAGTCATGGGGATGAACCCCTGGCCTGTGGCGCAGTGTCAATTGATGGGCGAAAATTTAAAAATTTATCGCACCGAGCTAATTCCGCGCATGACGGACGCTGAGCCGGGCACCATTGTGGACACCCAAGATGGCATGATCGTGGTGGCATGTCAGAATGGATGTGTGGGGATTACCGAAGTTCAACTCGAGAATCGCAATCGCATGAGCGCCAAGGATTTCTTGCGCGGCCGAGAAGTACCCACCGGTTTAATTTTAGGAGCGAAGCATGAGTCCTAAAAAAGCAAATGCAGATTTTAAGCTCTCCCCTAGTTTACTCAGCGCCGATTTTGGAAATCTGGAAGCGGACATTGCTCAGTTGGATCCCAAACTCGCTGACTATTTGCATTTGGACATCATGGATGGACATTTCGTCCCCAACATCACGTTCGGCCCCGTGTTGGTGAAAGCGATTTCCAAACTCACGGACATTCCGCTCGATGTGCATTTGATGATCGATGATCCAGATTTTTACGCTCCGGAATTTGCGAAAGCGGGCGCGCACATCATTACTGTGCATGCGGAGGCCACGAAACATTTACATCGCTCTCTACAATTGGTGCGACAACTCGGATGCAAAGCGGGTGTGTCGCTCAATCCCGCAACTTCGTTAAGCGGGATTGAGCATGTGCTCCCCGATCTCGATTTGATTTTACTGATGACCGTGAATCCCGGATTTGGCGGACAAAAATTCATCCCGCAAATGATGCAAAAAATAAAAGAATGCGCGGCGATGATCAAAGGCACGAACATCGAACTAGAAGTCGACGGCGGCGTGAAATTGGAAAATATTCGCTCTCTTTATGACGCAGGGGCGCGGGTTTTTGTTTCCGGCAGCGGCATTTTTGAAAAGCCCCCCTACAACGATACAATGAGAAAAATGCGAGAGGAGCTTGGTTAATGCCATACTTGATGGAATCTCCGCGAGAAGCGGATCGCCTCATTCTAAAAAGCGACGCGGACACATCTCGCCAACAACTTGAGCTTACGGGACTGAAGGCAGGAATGGTGGCCGTCGATGCTGGAGGCGGAGCTGGTTTCGTCTCAAAGATCATGAGTGAGATTGTGGGTAAGGATGGTCGAGTGATTTTAGTCGATCAGTCCGAGGATCGTCTCAAGCATGCAGAGGAATATGTTTCCGCCAAGAATATGATTTATCGCCAATCACCACTCGAGAAAATTCGACTCGAAGACGAGAGCGTCGATTATATCTTCTGCCGCTTCGTATTCGAATACTTGAACGATCCGAATGTCGTCCTCAAAGAATTTTTGCGAGTCGCAAAACCGGGTGCGAAAATTGTGGTGGGAGACCTCGATTATAACTGCCTAAATCATTATCCATTGAAGCCCTCTACAGAAGCGCAACTCCATCAGGTTATTAGTGAGCTTCAGCGGCTTAAGTATTTTGACCCCTACATAGGGCGAAAGCTTTACACGATGTTCTATCGCTCGCAATTGAACGACATCAAAGTTCATATTTTGCCCCATCATCTTATCTACGGTGAGTCAAACACTCGAGATTTTGAGAATTGGAAGCAAAAGATCGAAATGATTGAACAATTGGCTGAGGAAAACGTGATCAAATTGGATTTTGACATCCGCGAATTCAAAAATGAATTTCTTAAATTTTTCAAAGATCCCGAGCGATTTTCTTACACTCCGCTCATTCTGGTGGAAGCTGTAAAATAATCGCTGCATCTTGATAACATTCCGCGCTGAATGCTCCGGATCAACTCTCGCTGGCACCTGCCCTCTATTTGTCCGCGCTTATATAATTAAGCATGGAAAAGCGAGTCCTATCCCTTGAAGATTATTACCGAACTCAACCCCCTCAGCAGATCAATACGCCAAAAATTGGTGCCGTGTTGGAGTATCTTATTTTTTCGGGAACGCCGCTGTATCTCTCCCTGGCAAAAGAAAATGGCGCCGTTCAAAAAATAGAAGAAGCGGCGGTGGCTGTTGACTCAACGGAGCAAGAAGTCATCCTGGAATGTTCTGGGTTGAAAATGGTTCCGGAGAAAAATTCCCAGGTAGAAGTCACCTTTGGTTATAAAAGAAAGCGCGCTGGATTTCAGACTACACTCATCGCCGTCGAGGGAAACAACCTGCGCGTGGTGCTACCAAAAGAAATTTTGCTAACCAATTTGCGCCGCAACCCACGTATTTCCATCGCGAGCTCTGCAGAAGCTAAGTTTTCTGTAAAAATTAAAGCGGAAACAAGTGTCGGCCCCATCGTCATCGACCGTGCGGAGGCTTACGAAGTTTCCCAACTAGGAATGAGCCTTTTCGTCGATCGATCTAAAGGCCTAATCTTGCCCGGCGATCGAATCGACTCTCTTGATATCGAATTCAACGACAGCCCGGTTCTACGGATCTCAGGAGTCGTAAGTCGCGTGAATATGAAAAGACGCTCTCCTTCCATTGAAAACTCTTATGAGATTGTAGTGCTATTCCAAAAGCGAAATACGCCCTTCAAGATGGGAGAAATCGCCCGATCGGCAAAGAGAACTCCCGTGCTGGATCAAAAGCCTTGCTTCTTTTCCGCCGAACACCCCTTCTTCCCCGGGAGAAAAATCGAAGGCCAAGTATTTGAAATTTCCACCTCAGGTCTTTCTTGCATTTTGGAACGCACAAGCTTTCCTGTCATTCCAGGTATGCGATTCAAAAATTGCCAACTTCAACTTCCGCATCGCCCGCAGCGCGAGCTTACCTTTGAAATTGCGCATGTGGATTTTCGAACTGACGGTCAGATGACTCAATTCAAAATTGGTGGCGAATTTGTACAAGCTCCCGTGGAACTCATCAAAGACATCACATCTTACGCACAGGACGCTCAAGGTGGCCTCATTCAGGACGTCACTGAAGACGATCTCGACCTTCTTTGGGAGTTCATGTTCGAAACCAATTTCATTTACCAAAGCAAACGAAAGCAAATTCAAAATAAATCGCGGGAGATCTTAGAAACGCACCACCGATTAATCTCGGCCGATAACTCCATTGTGAAGAAAATGGTTTTCAAGGAAGGCGCTGAAATCAAAGGTCACATTTCAGCCCTTCGCTTCTACGACGACGCATGGATCATTCAGCACTTGAATGCGTTAAAAGCCAGTGGGACTTCCGCCGCGCAGGCCATTCTCCAAGCGATTACTGATTTCTTTTACGACAAGAAAGCCAACATTCGCAATGCCACCAATTACTGTATCTCTTTCTTCAGGCCCGATAACATGTATCCCGCGCTTCTGTTTGGCGAGTCTTCTCGGCGCATCAACGATGTAAACAAATCCTGCTGCATCGATTTCCTTTACGGAACTCGATCGGAAATTCAGATGGTAAATCACGAAACCCAAACCCCTGAGATCGCCATTGACGCTTCAAATTCCTATCGGGAGCTCGTAGACACCTTGGTCAACGCCAATCTCTTCTCGCTCGTCCGCGCCTTCGGGCTTAGCCGACCCGAACCCGGGAAGCTTGGGTTGTCCGCCGAGTATGCCGCCCTTCAATTACGCCGTGAACGTCACATCCTTTCCACCGAAATGAACTCAGTAACGGTTTTTGCGCTCGTTGAAGTTTCAAGCAGCGGCTTGAATCTCTCTGAGCTTACCAACGCAATTTATATTTTCTCCAATGATCCACAATCAGAATTATCAGCGTTTCTTGCCGAGAAATTAATTATAGAAGCACACAAAAAATTCTTCGAACCTCTTGAAATTCTTCCAGCGGTTATGCAGCCCGCTTCTTATGTTCGTCCTAACGGAATCAATTGGACGAAAATCTACACCTGCTGGGTAGTCAGTGGACAAGCCATTCCAGATTTCGAGACGCACTCCAAAACTGTTCTTAAGGATTTCAAAGAATTGGTTCAGGCCTTCAGAACGAAAACGCAGGAAAATATAAAAGCTCAAAATTTAGGCTAATTTCGAATGTCGAAACCATTTCATTCCCGAATCTTCCGAATTTATCTTGAGTACGCTCGGGAGGAATTGAAGTGGTCTGAAAGGCAAGTCAGCGATTTTCTGGATAGCATTCCCATTTCCGTTGACCGATTGAACGACGATGCCACCTGGCTCGATCTGGAATTTTGCGATCGATTCTTTGATCGCATTGTCGAAGTAACTGGCATCAAAAATATCGCTTATGAAGCGGGACTCTTTGTTCACAAAAAGACCTTCAGCCCCATCGTCCACCAGCTACTTACGAGCTTACTTTCCGTGGAAAGTGTATACAAAGCCTCCGCCAAATATGCCGTGCATTTCTCCAAAGCAGCTAAAGTGAAGGCTTTAGAAACAAAAAATGGATCCGCAACGATCGAATCAATTCCCGAGGATGGAATTCCGGAACGGCAATACATGTGTGAAAATCGCATGGGAATTTATGCAGGCGTTCCGAAGATGTTTGGACTGGCTCCCGGATTGATTGAACATCCGGAGTGCGTTCATCGAGGAAATCGTCGGTGCCTCTACCAAGTTCGATGGACCCCTCAACGGCAAGTCGTCATCGAAACTACTGCCATTGTTGCCACAATCATTTTTTCTCTCCTTGGTTGGTTATTCATGGACTGGAGAGTTGGAACTTCTACCTTTGTCATTGGCGCGGCCCTGCTTTCAGTCTTATATTATCGGAAGCGATATCAGTCTCAAAAACAAGATCTCCTCAATCAGAATGAATCTCTCTCGCAGGCCCTAAGCGAGATTGAGCATAAAAACAATCAGCTCGCCGTAGTGGGAAAAATTTCCGGACTCACCCACCAGCAGGTGAAGCCCGATGCGCTCGCCAAAACTGTCGTCGAAAATGTGTGTAGCCTTCTCGGGTATGATCGATCCATTTTACTCATCGCTGATTTTCATCGACACGTTCTCGGCATCAAAGCATTTCACGGTTTTGATGCAAGAATGTCCGAACTACTGAGCCAAACGGAATTTAACTTGGATTCCGACAACACAAGTGGATTTTTCGTTCGCGTCGTAAATACGAAGCAGCCCCTTCTCCTTTCGTCGGTTGAAGAGAAACTAGATCATCTGTCACCGCGCTCTCGACGTTTTGCCAAAACGCTCGGCTCACAAAGCTTCGTTGCCGTTCCGCTTTTGGATATTCATAAAAATGCCGTTGGCGTATTAGCTGTTGATTACGTTGATTCTCGAAAGAAACTCACCGTCTCCGATCAAGATCTTTTAATGACTTTGGCGGACCACTTGGCGATTGCCCTTCACAATACAAAAATTTTGGATCAACTGGAGGAGAATCTTCAAACTGCACGACAATTCTCCATGCAACAACAGGTTCTGAGAGAGAGTTTTCAAAAATTTGTGCCTACCGAAGTGGCTAATTCACTTATGACGGTGGCAGATGACCAAGACGATTACCAACGACAGCTTCAATTAGTCCGAAAGAAATCTGTCGCTGTCATTTTCTGCGATATTTTCAACTTTTCAGGCATCGCCGATAAGCTCGAGCCCGAATTTGTGGTGGATTTTTTGAACACCTGTTTCCGCCAATTCGAACCTTGCATCTCTCGGAATCACGGCTACATCGAAAAATTTGTGGGCGACGGATTCATCGCTGTTTTCGACACCGTGGAGGCTTCACTGAAGGCCTCGCATGCAGCCTGCGAGCTGATCGGCCAACTTCCTTCAGTAAACGTCCAATTGCATGAGAAAAAATATCCGTCGGTCGAATTGGGGATTGGGATAAACAGCGGAAATGTCATTCTTGGAAATGTAGGAAGTTCTAATCGACTCAATTTCACGGTGATTGGAGACACAGTAAATGTCGCATCACGCCTTGAAAATCACACCCGCGCGTTGGGACCAAATACAATCTGCACTTCAGCCTCAGTCAAAAATCAAACGCCCGCTGATCTTTTCATATGGAAGGATCTCGGTCATTTACAGTTAAAAGGAATCGGTGAAGGCGTTCACGCATTCCAATTGGTCTCGAACGCTAAAGATCTCAACAATCCGTCTTTTCAGGCTTCTACCACCTCAGATATGTTTAAGTCCGAAAGCTCGAAATGATGTTTATAACTACACTCGCTACTTTGTTTTTGATTTCTCTCGAAGAGCCCGTCTCCTACGGCGATCTTTATTTTGAAGACACGAAAGATCGAGAAGCACCGCTCGTCCATTTCAAGGTGGGTTACTCTCAAGACATCTCCAATTCATTCTTGGATTTGCATTCCATCGTTGCTGATGCGCAGGTGCGCGTGTGGCGCTATTTTTCGACTGGCGCATTGTTTCAATGGACACACTCTCAGTATTCTCAATCGGGCCGAGCCTTTCGGGATTTGAGTGCGGTGGGCCTCGTGGTGAAAGTTCCGACCCAACAGTGGGCGCTTTTCTCGCATACCACGGTGGATTTCATGATTGGCCAATGGAACGTGCTCAATATGTTTCCGCTTCGCGTTGATTTAATTGTGGGTGGTGGCGCCGGAGCCATTCGCAGCTTAGACGACGTAAACGGAGCAAGTTCTTGGAAAATTTCTTACCTTTGGTCGGCCGAACAGCGCATGATGTTCTATAAGAATGCAGGTTTATATGTTCAGATTTTGGGCCATCGTGCCGGTACTCACTTGGGTGCTGGCCTTCACGCCAACTTCGACTGAGGCTGCCCCCGGCCTCGATCTTTTCGAGCAGAACCTGCAGCTAGCCGAAACGGATGCCGATAAAGCTCTGGAATTTTTCAGAGAGATACCCCAATCGAGCGATCGCTTTCGTATTGCCACCGAGGAGAGCATGAAAATTCTCTATCGGACCGAACATTGGCCCGAATTTTTTGCTTACGCGCAATATTATCGCCGTCGTTGGCCCACAACCGCCAAAGGCGAGGGCATGGATGTCCTCGAACTGCTCGGCCTCCTTCGTCACTGCCAAACACTGCCTCTACACGCATTGCTCTCGGAGTATCGGGCACGATGGCCCAAATCCAAATTGCCAATTTTGGATCAAATTACGTCGCTTAGCGAACTTCATTTCAAAGGAAAGGCGGGAGATAAAACAAAGGAATTGAAACCTTTCCAAGATCATTTGGAGGCTCGCGTCCTTTGGAAGGGCAAAGAAGAGTGGTACACGAAAGCCCATCCCAAACAATTAAGAGTGAAAGTGGCAAACGAATGTTCGAATTAATGTTGTCCCTCCTTTTAGTTTCCTCCGAAGGCGCTTCCCTTCAAGCGAAAGGCTTAGAACTTCTTCAAAAGGGGAAAAAAGCCGAAGCACTCACGACGCTCGAGAAAGCATTTGAAAAATCGCAAGATCCCGATGAAATTCGAGAAATTGCCATCCTTATATTAGAGGCCAGCCCCGAAACTTACTCTCGTCGCGAATCCTACCTGCGCTATCTTTTAAAAAGCGCGCCTGAGCATGGCGACGCCGTTCGTTGGCTGAAAGAAATGGGCGATCGCATGTTCGACAAAGCTCAGTTCGAAGAAGCCGAAGATTTCTACTTACAGTCGGCCTCCCGACCGGACGCGGATAAAGATGTTTTGGATTACAAAATCGCTTGGGTGGAATGGAATTTGAAGCGACGGGAAGAAGCACTCAATCGACTTCTCGATGTGTATGCCAAATCCGAAGGCGCGTTAAGGCAACAAATTCTTCGCGATATTCCAAAAATTTGGATAGATATTGGAAAACTTCCTCAATCCCTCTTTGATCGCATGAGCGAACTCCCAAATGACCAAGTGCGCGAGCTCACGACTTATCTACTGCAATCTTTTTCTCCTCAAATGCTCCCAGGCGATCGCGAGCGACAGCTTTTGCAACAACTGAAAGCCAATGGCGTGATGAAAGAGGTTTTATTGGAAGACATTCAACGCGGTGGAATTACGTTCCGAAAGTCTCCATGCTTCTTTTTTGATTCCATCTTGGAATCCATGGATGCCTTTTCGGAAGAACAACTCTTAAACTGTGCGAAAACCCGACCTCGTCAGGTTCCCGCAGAGCGGCTCCTCACATTCTTCCAAGGTGAAATGGTCAAGGCGAAAACTGAAAAATGGAATTGGGCTCATGCCGAAATTCTCATTGATCTCTCGCGGCTCCGAGAGGCCGCCGCCGTCCTCGATCCTGACGACGACAAGTCCTTTAAAGATTACTCTGCAGAATATCTGACGTTCTACGAGAGCATTCTTCTGAAACTGAATGATGAAGATTTTCGTTCCATCTATGACATCCTAGGCGTTGACCGTTTAAAAAATTTGCTGGAGGTGAAGTTCGATCAGGCTTTGCTAGAGCGATTACAGAAAATCAACCCCGAGACGTGGGTGGATTTCGAGCAACAGCGCTCGGCAAGTTCTGGAAAGAAGCCATCACGCTCGCTCTTAGAAAAGCGGGGCATCCTTTTGGCGAANNAATTGGAAGATTTGAGCGCTCTTTGGGAAGAGCTAAGCTCTCAGCACGCGAAGACGCCGAAGGAAAAAAAGTTGCGAGAGGAGTGGAATAAACTGAAGAATCTTCCTTCCAGCCAATCGCTCCCCTCCGATTTCTCTCAAGATTTCGTCAAAAAATATGGCCGCTGGTTAAAGGACATGGACCGTGCGGTCGATGCGCTTTCCGCTGGTAGCGCCACCTGGAACACGATTGCAAAACCGCTCTTTGTGATTGAACTCGAAAAAAATATCAGCGCCATTTCCGCTCAAATCGATTCGGCTCTGATTGATCCGAGCCTTGCGGGCCTGGAAGAAGAATTCAAAGCAAAGAAAGATGAAATGAAAGCGGAATTGAAAAAGCGCTACAGCACGCAAGAAACGGCCGGGGAGAAAAAATGAGTCTTCTTCTTTCCCTCACTCTTACCTGGGGCCTAACGCAAAGAACGGTCATTCGACTTGAGGATCTTTATATTCAGGGCAATGTGAAGAAACCGCCTCTTGTCGAATTGAAAGCTTCTCAGCTCGATCAAAAGGTGGAAGAAGCCGCTCTCGCTAATCTCATTCGTCTGGAAAAGGACCTCATTAAGCCTCTGTCCGTCGAAGAACTTCGCAAAATCGAACATCCAAAAAAAAATTGAGTGGGTCTATTCCCTCGTTGTTGAGCCAGTGCTAAGAAGCTCACATGGGTAGTTCGTGGGTGCGCCTCCTTAGCTTTTTTATCCTCCTTTCAGCCGTCTCTATGGAGGTCCTTGCCTCCGGCGGTAGTGGAAGATGGCTCATGCCTCAAGCTTTCAGAGCCATGCGCTGTGGCAGTGTAATCTCCGGATCTTTTGGTCAAGGACGTTTCAATCACACGCTCATTGGGATGAGCCAGATGTACACATCGATCAAAGATCTCGCGAATAGCTGGCAGTGGTCCGATCGAAAGGACCGGATCAATGTGAGAATTCATTTTTTGGCTTATGAATTTGAAGGCGTCATCCGAGGCATCTTTTGGGATATGGATGAAAAGGATTGGGCCCATAATGCTGCAGTGGATGCGCTCCATGCCGCATCGAACGGAAAGGCTACTCCTCTCTACGGGGGAATCATCAATCTGTTTCGAACAGATTCAAAATCTTCATTCAATCAGGTCGATCTCAGTGATTACAGTTCTAGTCTGATGAAAGACGCGATTACTGGCTGGCAATATCTCAAGCGGATTGTAGAGGAACTAAAAGAGTCTGGCCTCCAAATTGATCCCGATGCGAAATCCAACATCTCCTGGAAAGGCAACCCCTTCCGAACCGTGCCTTACCGCGAACTGGATGA
This sequence comes from Bacteriovoracaceae bacterium UBA2394, assembly GCA_002343335.1. Lineage (GTDB taxonomy): Bacteria > Bdellovibrionota > UBA2394 > UBA2394 > UBA2394 > UBA2394. Next base: position 30,561 of record DDSI01000127.1, on the reverse strand, counting down.
AGCGGCTAAGTAAGACGAAAGCACTGAGTTTTTGAGGAGGGCTTCCGGAACTGAAGAAAATCCGCTATGTAGCGGGCCATGCTCCTTCTCGACATTCGCCATTTAGGACCTCAGGGCGAGGTTCACATGACCCAAAGTTATCCTCTTGTCGGCGGCAGCTGCAGCATTTCCAACCTCGCCCGCAAAATGAATGTCGAGCAACGGGCCTTACCTCTCGATCCTGAGGACCCCTCCATCGGAATTTCGCTCGCAAAAACGGGCTTATCCGTGTCTCTTCCCAATCACTGCAAATTACGAGATGGAGAAGGAACTCTCATTTGGGCGCCCGGCTCGCTATCGATTCATTCCGCCAATCGCACCACCCTCGGCTGGGTGAGCACTCCCAAGATGCTAGTCATTGATTTTACAAATGGCGAAAAACTCGAAATCACCCTTCGACCGGCGACACATCGAAATATCTTAGAGCAGTTCAAACGCGTGGCGGCCTGTTTGATCCTAGCATTTGCCGTACATTTCTTTTGCTCCGTAGTAGGCATATTGAGTTGGAGGCCGGGTCATCGGATCATTTTAAAACCCGTTGATCTCTCCAAACTGGAAACGGTGAATGTGGTGCAAGCGCCCCCCACACAGGAGTTTTCAGAGTCAGCTTCTTCCGAAGAAGTTTCTGCGATGCAAATGGCTCAAGCACGAAAACTATTAAATTCATGGGGAATTCCTACAAAGAAAGGCTCCAGAATCAAAACCGCCGACGCCTCTAAGGCATTTGATGATGCTTTCAAAGGTGGCACTGGCGCAAAGACTGGAAAAATAAATGCCGCGGGTTGGCGAGACGCGTGGAGATTAGACGCTCAAGAAGATGAAAAACCTTTGAATCTTTCGGAAGCTCAAATCTTGGCCGTGATCCAAAAAGTTCAAGCTCGATTGAAGGAATGTTACGAAGACGCTCTCATTTTTGATTCCGCGCTGGATGGAACCCTTCAACTCGCTATCGACGTTGCCGCAAAATCGGGCGTTGTTACTCAGGTGAACCTTGGCCAAAAGGCAGGCGTAAAAACTTCATCTCGCGACAAACTTCGTTCCTGTTTTGCTAGCGCGTTTCGGTCGGTGGCCTTTCCGAATCCTTCTCAGGATTTTACGATTACTCAGACGCTGAACCTCACCCGAAAGTAGCAGGGCGCCCGAATATCTCCGGCATCCGGACACTGACGAGCTTCTATCATTAATAAAATCAATAACTTAGCCTTCGGCATGGCTTTCGCATTTCTTCGCCGTACTCGGCCAAATTCCTGGCTGGTGTGGTATAGGAGATTCGAAAAAATGAAACGAAGTATTGTCCTTATGATTTTATTTATTGGCTGCGCAGAACCCGGGATTGAAATTCAATCGGGTCCCGAGCTGAAATCCGTTTTTGAGAATAAAAAACGCGAAGAAGCGGAGGCGCGTGCGGAGAAAACGCGTCGCTTGAATTCGACGACTGTCGCTACCTCCAAAGAGCTTTCTATGACTCTTGGGAAAGTGTCCATGCGCGATTGGTTTTATGAAGGCCAAGCATTCGAAGAACGCGACGCCATCATCCTCACCGGAAGCGCTTTCGATGACGAAAGCTTTTTAAAATTTCTAACGCGATCTTTAACGGCTGAAAAGAATCCGACCCCAACGACGGAGGCCTCTCTCTCGCTGAATGTAACTCCTGGGTCCATTCCTTCTTCCACCCATGCGAAATCGCGCGCGATCAATCTTCAATTTGATTTGAATTTACTAAATGAAAGTACGAGCACGCGAGACGAACTACGTCCAATTTTTATCAATGTCGAAAGGTTTACGTTGAATCCCGACACCATTCTTCGCACCTTCGGCCGAAACCTGATTGTGATCGCCAAAAATATTCAGTTGGGTGGAGAGATTCAAACCACGCCAGCCTCCGAAGTCGACAACACGGGCACATCGGCCGGCCACTTAATTCTGGCGGGAGCCTATGTTGACTGCGGACCCAATGCGCTTTTGAACACACGCGGTGGCAATGCCGGAATGATGACGCCCTCTCAAGCCATTCCCTACCTTACGCCCGAGCAAGCTGAAGAATTTAAGAAATCCAGCCTTGCGAACTGGTTTACCTATTATTCTAAATCGGCGACTCGGCTTCCTCAGATTGTAGATCGCATTGGTGCGGGTCCTAGAATTGATCCGGGCGCTCCTACGCTTCAAATCTCTGAGCGAGATAGCGCGCGGCTCTCCGAAGCCATTGTGGCCAGTGCCGGACAAGCTCCAAAGAATGTCCAGGATGCTATTCAGCGTCTCTCCACGAATCAAAACCCTTACTTCCAAGATGCTCGCCGACAGTTGGAGGAGATTCACGGAGATCTTCCATCCGATATGGAATCTCTCTCACGCTCGTTTCAACTCTCGTCGGCCTTTGGAATTGCAATGCACATCAACAAGCGAGAAGGCGATTTGGAATCTGCCAGCTTGCCTATCTATGTGACGGCGAATCATCCGCAAATTCTGGCGCACTTTTTGGAGGAAACTGAATATCCCGTCGAGCTCACGCGAACCGTCGACCAAAGCTCCATTGATTTCGCCTCCTATCTTCGAGATCTCACCGATACGATCGTGGATATTCCCGTAACCACGCATGAAATCACACCTCTTCCCGGGGGAAATGGGGGACATGTAATCGTGTATCGCGGAAAAAATTCCATAGGACAATGCATCTCAAATCGTGAAGGCGGATCTTCCGCTCCTAAAATTCAAAATGCTCTTAGCGTCCAGTGGCCCAAAACTATCCCTCAGAAATTGCACGTGCCGGTGAAAAAATATACGACACCTGTCGTAAAGATTTTATCGAATGGGGACTATTACACGCTCCCCATCCCCTCTCGGGTACAACTTGAAGAGCAGAAAGTGGATGTGCCTTTTCGCCTTGTGCCGGGCGGTTTCGATGGCGCCAAGGTCGTGCACCATCCCAAAGATCACCTGCGCGGAAATCCCACTGCTGGAAAAGCTTTCCCCGAGGATGGATTCGAAGTGAGCCCCGAACGTCTGAAGCTCTTTGCCGATGGCATTCAGTTGCGAACCAATAAAAAGGACACTTCGACGGAAGTGCCCCTTCGGAATTTCCTGGAAGCTAATCCTTAGAAATAGTTCATCCCTTCCGCCTTGAGACGCTCTTTATTCGCCTGAGGAACGGCCGTTTTATCGACGTCCATTCGACGTTGGTCAACCGCCTCCATCGGGCGAGTAAGGTCTCCGCTAGTCCTACAAGTTCACTGCCGCCCGATTAGCCTCATTCGAATACAGCGAGTCTCAACTACGAACACTTAAACTTTTTACATGGAGAGGTCGCGAAAGAATCGGATGGAGCTCTCCGAGCGGCGCAAAAAATAATATGAAGTCGAAAATTCTCAACGCGAGGAGGAGCCGGCCCCTAATGTCGTAGGAGCACCAAAATATCTAGGCGTTCTCCAGCAGATTCTTGAGCGGCCTCTTAGGCGGATTTGCCGCCGACTTGTTGCTTTGTCCAAACCTCTACGGAGTTTTGGCAAAGCTCCTGGGCGACCCGCGCGATCGAGTCAGGATCGATTCCCGCCATTTTTTGCAAGGCACCCTGAGAAGCTTGCTCATAGAATTGGTCAGGAATTCCTAAGCAGCGAATTTCCATCTGATGCAGCACGCCTTCGCCTTGGTAGAATTCCATCACGGCAGAACCAAATCCAGCCATGAGTACATTTTCTTCCACGGTAATCATGCGAGGACTCATCTTTTGCACTCGTCGAAAGAGATCCGCATCCAGAGGCTTCACAAAACGAGCATTCACCACCAAAGCATTGATCCCTTGCTCCGCTAATTTTTTCGCCGCTTGTAAGCACCATTGCACCGAAATACCAATTCCAACGAGTGTGACATCCACGTGCGCTTTCTTCACGCGCACCATTCTCTCCATCCAATCGAGCGGTATAGATCGTTGAGAGGGAGACTCCGCATCGGTCGGCATCGAATTCTTCGGACCGCCCAAATACACAAGCTCACCAGTGCCCCAGGGAGTGGGAACCACATCTTCAATCTTTTCGTAAAGCTCTACACCCACGCCATTTCCACGAGAGTAACGAATGGCCGAGGGGCCGACATGTTGATCCATGGCGACGAGCAACTCTTGCAGCTCTCGCTCGTCTCTCGGAGCACATAAGGCCATATTCGGAACCGTACGCATGTAGCCGATATCAAACACACCATGATGGGTCGCACCGTCGGCTCCCACAAAGCCCGCACGATCCATACAAAATTTCACATTCAAATTCTGAATACAAATGTCGTGAATGATTTGATCGTAAGCACGCTGCATGAAGGTGGAATAAATCGCGACATAAGGCTTCAACCCTTCGATCGCAAGTCCCCCCGCAAAGGTCACCGCATGTTGTTCACTGATCCCGACATCATAGAGTTGATCGGGCAAATCTTTTTCGAACACGGTAAGGCCCGTGCCTGTGGGCATCGCGCCGGTGATAGCCACCACTTTTTCATCTCGCCGCGCCATCTTCAGCAAAGTGTCCGCAAAAACCTTGGTATAGGCCGGAGCACCATTGCCCTTTTCCTTAATGATCTTGCCGGTATCCCGATCGTAGGGACCACAACCATGAAAAGTTACCTTGTCGGCAAGAGCCGGAGCATAACCGCGACCTTTTTCCGTAAGAATATGAATCAGCACGGGCTCGTTCATCTGCTTCACATTTTCTAAGGTCTCAATAAGCAAATGAGTATCGTGCCCATCGAACGGACCGAAATATCGAAAGCCTAAACCTTCAAAAATGACGGTGGGTATGAAGAAATTTTTTACGGTGTGCTTCACGCGAGAGAGCACCTCTTTCACTTCTTGCCCAACGACCGGTATAGAATCGCAGAACTGTCTAAAATCATCCTGTAACTTTTGGACGAAAGGCGAGGACATCTTCTTCGTGAGAAACGCATTTACCGCTCCCACGTTCGGAGAAATACTCATTTCGTTATCGTTCAAGATGACGATCAAATTCTTTTTTAAATCGACCGCTTGGTGCAATCCTTCGTACGCCATTCCAGAGGTAAGAGCCGCATCACCAATAATCGCGATCACTTTATGAGGATCGCCCTTTCGTCGATACCCTTCGCCAATTCCGATCGCAGCAGAAATGGAAGTCCCCGCATGACCCGCGCCAAAAATATCGTGCTCACTTTCGTGACGGCGGCAGAATCCCGACACGCCATCTTGCTGACGCAAAGTTTGAAGCCGCTCGAAACGGCCGGTAATCATTTTATGCGGATAACTTTGATGTCCGATGTCCCACAGAATTTTATCTTTCGGAGATTCAAATACGCGATGAAGCGCTAAGGTGAGTTCGATAACGCCCAAAGAAGGTCCAAGATGACCGCCATTGCGAGAGCAAACTTCGATGAGATAATCGCGATATTCTTCCGCTAACTTTGGAAGTTGTTCCGGCTTCAATTTTTTCAAATCGGCAGCGGAATTGACCTTCATGCTGAGTGGGTACCGCTTCATCAATTCCTGTCGATTCATGGGCTCTGACATTTAGGATCTCCTCCTTCGCATATCGCGACTAAACTCTTCGCTCTATTACGAAACGTGTGAGCTCTTCTAGCCGATTTCCATAGGGAAAGGAAATGCCGCTTAGATGTCTCATCGCGTTATCGCTCCACTTTTTTGCCTGCGCCTTTGCGCCTTCCAAACCTAACAAAGAAACATACGTCGCCTTGACATTGCGTTCATCGCTGCGAGTTGGCTTCCCGATTTCCTCGCCGCCAATCACATCCAACACATCGTCCTGAATCTGAAAAGCCAAGCCCATATCTAAGGCAAAAGCTCGTAGTCCATTTAAGATCGATTGGTCCACCCCGGCTGCAATTCCGCCCATCACGACGGATGCAGCAAGAAGGGCACCCGTCTTTTTTCGATGAAGAGATTCCAATTCTTCCACCGCAGCCGTTCGACCTGAAGCCTCCATATCCAAGGCTTGGCCCAAGACCATGCCAGCGATTCCAGCCGCCTCGGACAATTCCACGACCCAGTCGATTCGAGCCTTAGCAGAAGTTTCGGAGCTTCCAGCTTTGCCCAACACTTCGAAAGCAGAGGTCAGCAAAGCATCGCCCGCTAAAATCGCGTGGGCGTCGCCAAAGACTTTATGATTGGTCGGCTTTCCCCGACGAAGATCGTCATTGTCCATGGCCGGAAGATCATCATGAACGAGCGAATAGGTGTGCACCATCTCGAGCGCCATCGCTGCGGGCAGAGCGCGCGCGTCGCTTCCTAAAAATCCTCGACACGTTTCCAAACAAAAAATGGGACGCAACCGCTTCGAGGGTAAAAGCAAACTGTAGCGCACTGCTTGTAAAACTTTCTCATCGCCCGCCGCAAACCAGCGACTCAATGCTTCGTCGATCTTGAGGCGCTGTTCATGAAGATAGTCAGAAAAGGTAGCGCCCGATAAAGCCTGCCGAGACGCAGCCTCATCGAAAGCTTCCGTCGATTTAGGCATCATGGACGGGTAAATCTCCTGATTCAAAATCTTCGCGCGAAGCGGGCTGCGGTACTTTTTTGATAAGCAGTTCCACTTTTTTCTCGGCGTCTTTCAATTTGGAATAACAGACGTCCGAGAGTTTTGTGCCAAATTCAAATAACTCGATTGATTCTTCTAAAGGAAGGTCTGGCTCCTCTAACTTCTCGACAACCCCTTCCAGAGCTTTCAATGCTCCTTCTAGGTCCTCAGGAATTGCGTTTTTGGGCGCCTTTGCCATTCCGGAATTTGTAAGCGAATTTGACTGGCCCGTCTACCATTGGCTCACTAGATTCAGCCGTCGTGAATCGAGCTAAAACCGCTGTAAAAGCAGAGCACACGCGAATTTTGGCCTTGGTCGACCGCCTTCAGGAACACTATGCCCATGCTAAATGCTCGCTCGACTTTGAGAATCCTTTTCAGCTTTTGGTTGCCACGATTTTGTCCGCTCAATGTACGGATGCCCGAGTTAACCAAGTCACACCGGCTCTGTTTAAGGCCTATCCAGATGCAGCCCGATTAGCGGCGGCGCCTCTTGGAAAGGTGGAGGAACTCATTCGATCTACCGGCTTCTTTCGCAGCAAAGCAAAAAGTCTCACTGAAATGGCAAAGGATTTGGTGAATCGATTCTCGGGAGAAATCCCTCGTTCCATCGAAGAACTCGTTCGGTTGAGGGGCGTCGGAAGAAAAACGGCCAATGTCGTACTTGGAAATGCCTTTGGAATTCCCGCGGGTGTGGTCGTGGACACGCATGTCAAACGCCTGAGCTTTCGACTGGGCCTGACGAAGGAGAAAGACCCCGTGAAAATTGAACGCGATTTGAGCGCGAAATTTGACGCCAAATATTGGACAGAGCTTCCTCATTGGCTCATTCACCATGGCCGTTCCATTTGCGTCGCTCGCAAACCTAGGTGCTCGAAGTGTTTTCTCGTGGATCTCTGCCCTCAAAAAGGCCTGGGCAAATAGGTCGCTTCCGACTACGAAATGAGCTTATGAAAGTCACCCTGGCGGATTCCTTAGGCACTTGTTTCGGCGTCGATGATGCCATTAAAGAAGCCATGGATCCTCGCTTTCGAGGCAACCTTACAATCATTGGACAATTGGTTCATAACCCGCAGACTGTCCAACAATTGCGGGATACTGGCGTAGAGATTGTGGATTCTGTCGAGGCGAACATTCAAACGCCGAATGTCATGATCACGGCTCACGGTGCCGCTCAATCCGTTCATCAACGCGCTAAAGAAAAGGGGTTTACGGTCTATGATGCCACCTGCCCGCTCGTGATGAAGGTTCATAAAGCGGTGCGACGATTGGTGGACGAAGGTTATTTTCCGGTCGTCGTGGGACAGGCCAGCCATGTGGAAGTGCGCGGCATCGTTTCAGATCTTAGAGAATACGTGGTGGTGGCCGACGAGAAGGATTTTGAAAAGCTGGCGGATAAACCGAAGCTCGGGATTGTTTCTCAAACCACTAATCAGATCAAGACGGTGCTTCCCATCGTTGAGAAAATCAAGATGCTGACGAATTCCGACGGCTCACCAAAAGATGTGAAATTTGTGGATACGATTTGTAAACCCACAAAAGATCGACAAATTGCCGTGGAAAAACTGTCCAATGAAGTGAACTTGATGATCGTTGTGGGGGGGCACAATTCCAGCAATACAAAAAAACTGAAAAAGGTTTGTGATGATAAGGGATTGCCGGCTTATCACATTGAAAAAGCTTCGGAAGTTAAGCGTGAATGGTTCGAGGGGATTGACCACGTGGGGATTACCGCAGGAACTTCAACTCCCTCCTATGTCATAGATGAAGTCTATGAAGCCGTTCTGGCTATAGGACGGGACCTGGATGCTCATAAGGCCGCTTCGTAGTTTTTATCTTCGATATTTCTTTTCTTTTTTTTTCTGCTTCGGCCTGACTACTCAAGCGCTGCCGGCCCAGTGCGCGGATGTCGTCTCGGAAATTGAAGCGGAATACGCGCCGACCTCTCCGGCCACACAGCATGCTTTTCGACTCTGGCTCGCTTTGCATAAATCGCCGGAACCCAATGCAGAGGCCAATATTTTTTCGGAAGACGAATCCTTTTTAAGATGGATGCTCGACACGTTGAAAGCGGATCGACTGTTGAACTCAACCAAATGGAACTGGGCTGGAAATTTCCTTGGGCGCTTTGGCTGGCGAGGAAAGGCGTATACGGACTTGCGAAACCACCTCATTGGTGTCTTGGAAAATCAGATTCAGTTGCAATCGATCACCATTCGTCAACGTGAGATTCTCGCCCGATTTTTCGTGCGTGCAAATCGAACTTTTCATCGGTGGCTGCGTCTCACGCCCATCGCAGGCATTGAAAATGTAGATGATCAGATTAAAATTTTTGAGCGGCGATGGAATGGCTCGGAACAGGATGATTTGATTTACGCTCCAAACTTCTTCACCATTTCAACTCCAGCGGATCTTTCCATTTCAGATTTTAACAATGCTATGCCATTTCCCATTTCCTTTCTCGGAATTCAGATCAAACATGCATGGGCGGACGGGCAATATGAAAATCCAGAGGGTTTTATGGATCACGATCGAATTCACGCTCGCGGTTCCCAAACTCGCGATTCTCGATTCCACCGCGGCGCGATCTCCGAGGAATACTATCTCGAGATTCTAAGCCGCATTCGATTTTTGAATCGATGGGTAGCCTTTACGAACAGCAAGATTGAATCGATGAGAAAAATTCACGAGGCCATTCATTTTTATGCCTTTCATGAATTGTATGTTCCTTACACGCCAAAGGATTTACTGAACCGTCTTCAGCAGGGCGAAAAGGAAATGGTGAAAGGTGTGCGAAAGCTTGTCAAAGCATCCGCGAAGGATGTGCTTCACGCTCTGCGAACTGAAGTTGAATTTTTAAAAAATGATATGGCGATGCCTACTGAAGAACTCGCAAGCGCTTCAGCTCGTCTTGAGTGAGCAAGTAAACTGTTCGTTCTTCCACGCACTGATAACCAAAACAACCACCCGCCGAGCGATACAAGGTGTCTAGAAGATAAAGGTTACTCAAATAGGGAGAACGATAAAGTGATCCACTCACTTGGATTTGAGAATCAAAGCTGTCCTTATATTTTACGAGGAGCGCGCGTTCCAATTTCTGAGAATCAATTTTATATTCTGTCGCATCCGTCAGGCGCAAAGAATAGGAACGACCTTCGTAGTTTGCGACCAAATCAATATTTCCAAGCAAGTTGAAATTCGTACGTATGCCCATCCGAATTCCGCGTTGATCTAAAAGATTTTTTAATTTCTGATTCTTCACCACAATTCCCAAAGATCGCTCTTGAAAGCTCAACGTACTCTCTCGAAGTTGATCGAAGGTTAGCTCCACCGGAACTGTCGTTTTCTCCGAGAAGGTTTCTAAATAAGGATTGGAAGTTTCAAATGGCCCCGAAGAGGTGCTGAGTACTTCATGAATCTTTGACGAAGGGGCCGTCTTTAAAATTTCGTGTAAATCATGGCCGTCGCCACAACCCAAAATCGAAACCGAAAACGTCAAAAAGCCAATCGCTGTGCATTTTCCGACGCCTTTAAACTTTCCCCACATATCTCCTGGTTATAGGAGAACCCTTAAGGGGTCAACGCAACCCGGAAAACAGTGGAACAAAACCCTCTCAATTACTTCATGAGGTCAGAAACTTGCTGATCTGTAACCTGACGGAAATCTCTATAAAATTGACCCACCGCGCGAAAATCCTTCGGACAGATCAGACAAACGACTTCATCAACTTCTTTATTCTGAGTGATCTCTTCGATCAGCTCCGGCGGAGCCACCGGAACCGCGAGAATGATCTTACTGGCTTTTTCAGCACGAAGGCTTACCAGAGCCGCTCTCACACTTGCGCCTGTCGCTATTCCGTCGTCGATCAGTACGACGGATTCTCCATGAATGTTTTTTCGTGGCTTCCCATTTCGATAAATCTTTTCTCGCCGCAGAATTTCTGCCGTTTGTTCTTTCGTTTCCGAAGCAACATACTCCGAAGAAACTTTTAAAATCTGAATCATTTTGTCATTGAGGAAAACTTTGGGAGGATTGCCTTCGACTAATGCCCCCACCGCTAATTCCTTATTGAAAGGAGCTCCCAATTTGCGAACGAGCAGAACATCCCAAGGCAACTTCATTTCCTCAGCAACCTTTTGACCCGTAATCACGCCTCCTTTCGCCAGAGCCAGAACGAGCGTCGGTTTAAGGGTGGAGACTTTTTTCTTCAACTCATCGGCAAGTCGCTTGCCCGAGTCTATTCGATCCTCAAAAAACAGATCACTCACGGAACCTCCAGTTCGAAAAAGCTTCTGTAGGAAAGCCAAAGCTGACTAAGATGGCAAGCGCCATGAAATATAACTACCTCGTCTTGGGATCTGGAATGCAAGGAACAGCAGCAGGTTACGACCTCGCAAAATTTGGTCAGGCATCCCGCGTGGTCATGGCTGATTTTAGATCGGAAGTCGCCGAGGCCGCGGCGAAACGAATTAACCAATTGATGAAATCAACAGTCGCCGAATCGCTTACGGTCGACGCAAAAAATGCTGCGAGCCTTCGCGCTGCGCTCTCGGGAATGCATGGTCTATTGAGCGCGACATCTTATGAGTTGAACGAAGGCATTACCCGCGCCGCGATCGAAGCAGGTGTTCACATGGTTGACCTTGGCGGCAACACGGATGTGGTCAAAGCCCAACTCAAAATGCACGAGGACGCAGCGGCGAGAAATATTTCCATCATACCGGATTGCGGACTTGCTCCCGGCCTTGGGAATACTTTGGCAGCAAGGGGCATCGAGATGTTGGATAAAGCGGAAGAGATCCATGTGCGATGCGGTGGTCTTCCCCAAACGCCACGACCTCCGTTAGGGTACAAGTTGGTCTTTAGCATCAAAGGCTTAACGAACGAATATTTTGGGAAAGCATGGATCATTCGAAACTCTAAGGTAAAAGAGATCGACACGTTTTCCGAACTGGAGACTTTAGAATTCGAAAAGCCCGTGGGAAGTTGCGAAGCATTTACGACAACGGGCGGAATATCGACCTGCCCTTGGACCTTTCAAGACAAAGTGAAGGAATTTACTTACAAAACAGTTCGCTATCCCGGTCATTTTGAAAAAATGAAATGCATGATGGATCTGGGTCTATTGAATACTACTCCTGTAAAAATCGGAAATATGGAAGTCTCCCCTAGAGATGTTTTTCATGCCGTTGTGCCGGAGGCAATTCGCTTTGAGAATGATCGAGACCTCGTGGTGTTGCGTGCTACTTGTCATGGAATGAAAAATGGAAAGTCAAAGACAATCCAATTTGATTTGATGGACTTTCATGATGAGGCCACTGGCTTCACGGCAATGGAAAGATGCACCGCTTTTCCTGCCGCGCTCGTTCTCATTCATGCCGTGCAGGGCAAGACAAAAAAAGGTGCAGTTCCATTGGAAGTCGCTCTACAAAATCAAGAATTTTTGTCGGATTTAAATGCCCACGGCTTACGAATTGTCACAAAGGAAACTTGAAGGGTTTACTTCGACAATCAAACACTCGTAATTTTAGAGGATCGTGGCGTTCGTTAGTTTTCGACGTCTCCTGATTGGAGACCCCTTAGCAACTCAGAACTTAGAAAATGAGCGGCTGAATAAACGGCGCGGATTAGCCGTGCTTTCCTCCGACGCTCTTTCTTCAACGGCCTATGCGACCGAAGAAATGTTGAAAGTTCTCGTGCTTGTCGGTGCGGCAGGCTTTTCTCTTACGCTTCCCATTACCTTTGCCATTGGAACGCTTCTCGCCATCGTAGGTTTTTCCTATCACAAGATCATTCACGCTTATCCTCAAGGGGGAGGCGCTTATTTAGTCGGTCGGGAAAATTTAGGAACGATGGCCGGCCTGATCGCTGCAGCAGCCCTGCTTGTTGATTACACTTTGACAGTCGCGGTAAGCGCTTGCGCCGCGGTCGCCCAACTCCGCTCGGCCTTTCCAAGCCTGATAGGTCACGAAGTGGATATCGCTCTCATCATGGTGGCCATCGTCACCATCCTCAATTTAAGGGGTGTCAAAGAATCGGGAACGACATTTGCAATTCCCACTTACGCCTTCATCATTATCTACGGCTCCATGATCCTGTATGGCCTTGTAAAAATCGGCTTAGGCGACATCCCCCGACAGCCCTTACCTCCTATCGAACCCCCTCCCGGTGGGTACTGGACCCTCGGCGCTTTCATTATATTTAAGGCATTCTCATCCGGCGCGGCTGCGCTCACCGGGATCGAGGCGGTAAGTAATGGAGTGAGTGCCTTCCGTCCCCCACAAGCGAAAAATGCTTCGAAGGTTCTTTTCCTCATGCTTGGACTTCTATTGCTCTTCTTTATCGGCACCAGCTTTTTGGCGTCGTGGCTCGGAATTGCTCCTCATGAACATGAAACCGTTGTATCGCAAGTAGGTCGCTATTTATTTGGGACGTCCTTCTTATATTACGCCGTTCAAATCTCCACGATTCTTATTCTCTTTCTTGCGGCCAACACGGCTTACACCGGCTTTCCCCGCTTAGCATGTCTGCTCGCGCAAGATCGTTTCCTTCCACGCCAACTTGCGAACCTCGGCGATCGCTTGGTCTTCTCCAATGGCATTCTCATTTTGGGGCTAATCGTAGGAATGCTCGTCATCCTTTTCCAAGCGGATGAACATCGATTGATCCCTCTCTACATGGTGGGCGTGTTTATCACCTTTACCATCGCGCAAACTGGAATGATTCGTTACTGGCTTCGAGAAGGGAGCAAACACCGATATTTTGGAATGTCATTAAATGGAGTCGGCGCTATTTGCACGACGGTCGTAGGCACCGTCGTGTTGGCTGTGAAATTCACTGACGGCGCATGGATCACCTTCATCGCCATTCCATGCCTCGTCGTTTTGATGTACTCCATCAATCGCCACTACGAGGAGTTCAAGGTACAGATCTCCCTCGATTACGCCAAAGCGCCCAAACCGTTCTCCTCTCACAAAGTTGTCATGCCGGTGAGCGACATTCATCGCGGAGTCTTAGAAGCCGTTCGATACGCCCGAACATTGAGCGACGATGTGAGCGCGCTTTACGTTGATTTAGGAAATCACGAAAGAATGGAGGGCCTCAAACGTGAGTGGGAAAAGTGGGTCCCAGACGTTCCCATGGTCATCCTCCCTTCGCCCTATAGATCCGTGATTAAACCTATTGTGCACCATCTCGACCATCTTCGGGACTCAACTTCCACGGATACCGCGATCACCGTCGTCATCCCGGAATTCGTGCCGGTTAAATGGTGGCATCACCTCCTTCATAACCAGACTGCGTTCTTTTTGAAGTTTGCCCTGTTGTTTCGACGGCGGCAAAATAGGCGCTACAAAGTGCTGGCCGACGTTCCCTACTACTTGCGACGTTAGGGCTCTAGAAGCCTTCTAGGTCCAAAATTCGCCATCAAAACCGTTGTTTTTTTTTGACCTTTTGGCGACTTTGCTCGGATGAGAAAAATCTTAAGCACAGGCCTATACGGCACATTTTTTGGTGTGTTGGCGGCGCTTTTTGGAAGCAATTCTGCTTTTGCAAGCGAAGCTGACTTAATTCTTCCGGAGTCATGGGGAACTTATAATCTCTTCGGCTCCACCATTTCAGGAGAGAGCATCCTGACCTGGGGACTTGTGATCGTCGGAGCAGGAATTCTGTTCGGCATTTGGGAATACTTGAAGATCAAGAAACTTCCCGTGCACAAGTCGATGGCTGAAGTTTCGAGTCTCATTTACGAAACTTGTAAAACCTATCTTCTTCAGCAAGGCGTGCTCCTTCTGATTTTGGAAGCTGTGATTGGTACGGCGATCTTCATTTACTTCTTCTACCTCGAACACATGCCGTTTGGCCGAGTAGCGCTTATTTTATTTTGGTCGCTTCTCGGAATCGCAGGCTCTTTCGCGGTGGCGTGGTTTGGAATTCGAATTAACACGTTTGCGAACTCCCGCACGGCTTTTGCCTCTCTCCAAAATCGCGCTTACTCGGTCATGGACATTCCGCTTCGCGCAGGGATGTCGATCGGTGTCGTTTTGATCTGTGTTGAACTTCTCATGATGATCTTCATTCTCCTCTACGTTCCTAAGGACGCTGCGGGAGCATGCTTCATCGGATTCGCGATCGGAGAATCGCTTGGAGCCTCTGCGCTTCGTATTTGCGGCGGTATTTTCACAAAGATTGCCGACATCGGTTCCGATTTGATGAAAATCGTTTTCCGAATCAAGGAAGATGATGCTCGAAATCCTGGCGTAATCGCCGATTGTACCGGTGATAATGCCGGAGACTCGGTCGGTCCGACCGCTGACGGTTTTGAAACCTACGGCGTCACGGGCGTAGCCTTGATCTCCTTCATTTTACTCGCCGTCGGTATGACGATGTCCGAGACCGGCCTCGTTGCTCAACCCAATGCTGGCGAACTTCACGCCAAGTTTATCGTTTGGATTTTCGCGATGCGTATTTTGATGATCGCGACCTCGATTGGATCTTATTGGATCAACAACGTAATTCAAAAAGCTCGCTTCTGGACCAAGGATGAATTCGATTTCGAAATTCCTCTCACTTGGTTGGTGTGGGTGACATCCGCGATTTCTGTCGCAGTCACCTTCTTGGTCAGTTATGAGCTGCTGCTCGATATGGGTGCGGGTCTCTGGTGGAAACTCTCGGTGATTATCAGCTGCGGTACCGCTGCGGCGGCCATCATTCCTGAACTCACTAAGATCTTTACCTCCGCTCACTCAAAGCACGTGGCGGAAGTCGTTGCCGCTTCTCGCGAAGGGGGCGCTTCGTTGAACGCGCTCTCCGGACTTGTGGCTGGAAATTTCTCGGCATTTTGGAAGGGGATTATCATCGCCGCTTTGATGTTCGTGGCCTACTGGACCTCGACTCAAGGATTGGATGCCTTCATGGTCTACCCGGCCGTGTTCGCCTTCGGACTTGTGGCCTTCGGGATGCTCGGCATGGGGCCTGTGACCATCGCCGTGGATTCCTACGGACCGGTGACGGACAATGCTCAATCTGTGTTTGAACTTTCTCAAATTGAATCCATTCCCAATGTGGGGAACGAAGTGCAAAAAGAATTCGGATTCAAACCGAATTTCGAACGCGGCAAGCATTTGCTTGAAGCGAATGACTCCGCCGGTAACACATTTAAGGCAACAGCCAAACCGGTGCTCATCGGAACCGCCGTCATCGGCGCAACCACGATGATCTTCTCGATCATCCTCATGTTGAACTTGAGCTTGGATCTTTTGGATCCACGAGTGCTCTTGGGCCTCATCTGTGGTGGCGCGGTGATTTATTGGTTCACGGGAGCTTCTACGCAAGCCGTGGTGGCAGGCGCTTACAAAGCGGTCGAATACATCAAGGCAAACATCCGATTGGATTCGCAAGAAAAGGCTTCGGTGGAAACGTCGAAGACCGTCGTTCGAATTTGTACGGTGTATGCTCAGAAAGGGATGATCAACATTTTCGGCGTGGTCTTCTCCCTCACTCTTGCCTTCGCTTGCTTTGATGCAACTTTCTTCGCGAGCTATTTGATCTCGATCGCAGTATTTGGACTTTACCAAGCTATGTTCATGGCGAATGCCGGGGGCGCTTGGGATAATGCCAAGAAAGTCGTGGAAGTAGATCTGAAAGAAAAGGGCACTGAATTGCACGCCGCCACCGTGGTGGGCGATACGATCGGCGATCCTTTCAAGGATACCTCTTCCGTTGCTCTCAACCCGATTATCAAGTTCACGACTCTCTTCGGATTACTCGCGGTTGAAATCGCGGTGGCGGCGACGAGAGAAACGGCCCTGACGGTAGGCGTAATTCTTCTCGCAGTCGGGCTCTTCTTCGTGTGGCGATCGTTCTACGGAATGCGCATTTCCGGCATTCGCTCTGCCGCAGCGAACACCGGTTCAGGCTCTGTCCACACGCACAAAGCGCGCGCAGCTTCTTAAAAATTCGTAAAAGTTTAAAACTTTCAAACCCCTTCTCTTCTTGGAGAAGGGGTTTTTTTATATCCTTACCTCCCAAAAATGGCATGGGAATTGCTTTATAAGAGAGGAATGGGCTGGTTCCCCAAAATTTCGTCGCTGGCGATCGTCCTGATTCTTTCCATCGATGCGAACCTTCAAGCAAAGCCCGGCGATCCTGTTCCGCGTGAATGCGGCATTTCCATTGAAGATGTTTTCGCAGCATCTCAAAATTATTCTTCGCGGCCCATACTTTGGGGGCCCCGAGATTATTCCGCCGGATCCTTTGCGACGATTGGAAAAATTCTTTTTGAAAATCGCTGGGCCATCAATCGACAAATTCGGATAGGAAATTGGCAGGAAGCGCTTAATCGTCTCCGAAGCTCGATGGGAGTCGATCGCGGGCGATCCGATTTTAAGAGGATTGCAGCACTGGGTTTAGACTGGAAGACGCTCGTGGATAACGTGATCGCCGCAAAAGTTTCGAACGGAGTGAAAGTTACAGAGCTCCACTATCTCCGTTCAGTCTTTCTCTCCCGATCCCATGAGTTTCCCACGGCTCACTTTGATCAAGATCGAATAGACAGTCGTCGACATCTTCGCACGGAAGTTGATCGAGCAGCAGAAATCCGAAATTTCCAAACACTCACAAATCAGATCGAAGCGGAGCTCAGAAAATTAGGGGAAGAAATTCCCGACACTCAATTTGGAAGGCCCTCGGCCGGATCCGCAGGAACTAGATAACGTTTTTTCCACCGTCATCCATTTGAGCGGGTGCCATTGGCTTCCAATAATTGTATTGGGGCGTCCAGTTTTCTTCGTTACGCCCCGCCAAGCTGATGATGTGCCAAAGTGAGCAGAATTGATCGCCAGGTCCGAAAGCACTCGCGTTCTTTCGAAAAATTTCATCGCCCTTTCGAAAGTAGCAAACAAGTCCCGGCCCATTGCGCTCGCCCGTCATTACGGATTGCTCTTGGATATATTCCCCGCCTCCATGCGAAAACATTCGGAAGTGCCAACCTCGAGAATTGGCAAATTGTCGTTGAAGTGTTGGAGAATCCTTCGAAAAAAGCACGACAGAAAATTCATTTTCAAGATGCGGCAGAAATCCATTCATTCCATCGGCCCACAGCGTGCAATACCGGCAACCTTGTCCCATATTGTGAATGGCGAGAAGTTGTTCTTTGCCGGCAAACAAATCGAGCAACGTGTGCTCTCCATTTAAATCCTGAAATTTATAGTTCTTCACCCTCTGCGGGGCCGTATCCTTTCGAAGCTGGCCCAACTTCCTAGAAAGCGCTCCAATTTCAGCTTCCAATTTCTGAATTTCTGCAGAGGTCGTCGTCATGGGATGTCCTTTCGAGGATTCTTTCACTTCGCGCGATTTTTAATCAGGTCCTGCACGACTGCGGGATCCGCGAGCGTCGTCGTATCGCCTAGACTCTCAAACTGATTCTCCGCAATCTTACGCAAGATTCTTCGCATAATTTTGCCTGAACGCGTTTTCGGAAGTCCAGGAGCCCACTGAATTTGATCGGGCGTGGCTATCGGAGAAATTTCCTTTCTTACCCATTGGATAAGTTCGGTTCTCAATTTTTCGGTAGGCTCCACTCCCGCCTTCAATGTCACGAAAGCATAAATTCCCTGTCCCTTTATGTCGTGAGGAAAGCCGACCACGGCCGATTCAGCCACGGACGTATGTGCCACAAGCGCCGATTCAATTTCCGCTGTACCCAAGCGGTGTCCAGCGACATTGATAACGTCATCCACTCGGCCTGTGATCCAATAGTAGCCATCTTCGTCCCGTCGACAGCCATCGCCCGTAAAATAAGAGCCTGGGTAAGTAGAAAAATAGGTGGATTCAAATCGCGCATGGTCTCTATAAACTGTTCGCATCTGACCTGGCCAAGAATCCGTAATGCATAGATTTCCTTCGCATGCACCCTTCAGTTCCTTGCCCGTCTGATCCACAATCATCGGTTTCACTCCAAAAAATGGGAGTGTCGCTGAGCCAGGCTTCAAGGCTGTTGCCCCCGGCAGAGGGGAAATTAAGATTCCCCCAGTTTCGGTTTGCCACCAGGTGTCCACCACGGGACATCGCCCTTCACCGACGACATCGTAATACCAAAGCCACGCCTCCGGATTGATGGGTTCTCCTACAGTTCCGAGCAATCGTAACGATTTTCTCGATGACTTTTTAACATGCGCTTCGCCCTCGCGCATGAGGGTGCGAATGGCCGTGGGAGCGGTGTAGAGGATATTCACTTGATGACGATCCACAACATCCCAAAACCGCGAGGGTGTGGGATAAGTGGGAATCCCTTCAAACATGACCGTCGTTGCTGCATTGCAAAGTGGGCCGTACACCAAATAAGAGTGTCCGGTCACCCAACCCACGTCAGCCGTGCAGAAATAAATTTCTCCCGGTTTGTAGTCGAAAACATATTGATGAGTGAGCGACACAAAAGTGAGGTAGCCGCCCGTCGTGTGAAGTACGCCCTTGGGTTTGTTCGTCGATCCGGAAGTATAGAGGAGAAAGAGAGGATCTTCAGAATCCATCGCTTCCGCGGGACAATCTGCACTCACGGCTTCCCACTCATCCTGCAACCAGAAATCTCTGCCATTCACCCAGCCAATCTCCCCGCCGGTGCGCTTCACGACGCATACGCCCCGCACATTCGGGCATTTCTTCAAAGCGAGATCCACGTTTGCTTTCAATGAAACTTTCTTTCCACCGCGAATGCCTTCATCTGCTGTAATGACGAAATCACTCTGACCATCCTGAATTCTGTCCGCGATGGCGTCGGGAGAAAATCCTCCAAAAATCACCGAGTGCATCGCTCCAATTCGAGTACAAGCGAGCATTGCAACCGCCGCCTCAGGAATCATCGGCATGTAGATCGTCACTCGATCTCCTCGTTTGACGCCCTTTTTCTTGAGGATGTTTGAGAATTTACAAACCTGAAGATGAAGTTCGCCGTAAGTTATTTTTTTGGGGGCTTCATTGGGATCATCCGGCTCCCAAATGATGGCGATCGTATTGCGATGCTTTTCCAAATGACGGTCTAAGCAATTATAAGACACGTTCAATTTTCCGCCTTCAAACCATTTGATACTTATCGGCGGGTTAAAGCTCGTCGATTTCACTTTTTGAAAGGGCTCAAACCAATGCAGGCGATTTGCTTGCTCAGCCCAAAACTTCTCTGGATCAGCGATCGATTGGCGATAGAGATCTTCATATCTCTCCCGATCACAGAGGGAGTCTTTGATAAATTCATCTGCTGCTTTAATCGACCGAACGACTGACATAGGCCCCATAGAATGGCGGACATTGTGCGACGTCAACGCTTTTCAAGCGAACGCCTTAATAGCCATAATTTATTCGAAGAGATTCAAAATGATGGCGGAATATGGATGCGGAATCGGGAGCAATGCTTTCGGGATAGCGCTGAAGATAGGCATTCGAAGCGACGCACTGATTATTTTTAAAGCCGCAGCAATGAAAGGCGCAAAGAAAAGGAATAATCGTTTGAAATTGAATGATCGTCTTTACTCCATTGGAGGCTAAATATTTTGGAACTTCTAAAGCCTCCTGCGGACTAAGACCTTTCTGTAAGGTTCTTCCGAAGTCATAAATCGGATAAACAGGTTTTCTAACCCCCATTTCCTCCCAAGTCCGTAACATATGGAGAATTCCTCGCTTGTACTGAGACGATCCATTCTTATGATACAACCACGGGAGAATAAAATCGGCATGCCGTTCGTAATCCGACCAGTTCAATCGAAAGACCTCGTAGTGTGGATCATCGGGAACTGCTACTCCAAAACACTTTCCCCGCTTCTCCGCTTCGAATTTGAGATCTTTGAGCAACTTTCGATGATTTTTTCCGGAGATATATTTGTTTTCTGCGTCGTAAACGATCCCTTGCACATCGGGATGATCTAAAGCTTCGACTGCTTGATTCAAGGCCCAAAGGCGATATCGCCCAATCGACATGAGGGTTTCTTCCGGTACTCGGATGAGAGGGTGAATAACTCGATAAAGTTTCATTCCGCTCAGTCGAATTTTTCTTGGATTGAACGCCGCTAAACTGACCGTCTGATGTCCTGAATCATCTCCAAACGTTCTAAAAAAATAAATTCCTGCTCGAAATTCTTTACGAAGGTACAAAACATCGGCCGTCGTTAATCGCTGAATTTCTGCATCCCATATGCCCCAACGATTTTCTACGCCGCAATCTTTTGCGAATACGGTGCTCAAAATAGATGAGGACCAAAGGAGCCCCATGACTCCCAGGATTCGAAACGCATACATTCCCCATTTAAATGCAATCTTTAGACCACTCTAGAGGCTTTGAATCTTCGATATATCCAGGGTAAACGGCGATTTGTTCCGGCACTACGCAACCCGTTGCGCACTCCCATTAATTTTCTGTTTCAGATCGCAGCGTGAGATCAGGGGCCTCAATTCCACGAGGTTTTTGCTCTATCGGAGGAATTACCTCCATCTCAATTCCCAAATTGGAGGCATCCAATTCCCGAAATTTTCGAGCGCTCACCAGGACGCGAGTCTCAACGCTTCCAATTGTTTTATTGTAAGCATCTACGGAGCTCTCCAAGCTCCGCCCGAGACGCCCGAGATGTCCCCCCATATCACTCAATCGCTTGTAGAGCTCCTTACCCAGCTCCCCAATCATTTTTGCATTTTCAGTAAGACTCTCCTGCCGCCATCCATAGGCTACCGCCCGCAAAAGCGCGATCAAAGTGGTGGGTGTCGCTAGAATGACATTTTGAGAAACTCCAAGTTCCAAGAGCGAAGGATCGTATTCTAAAGCGGCACTAAAGAAGGATTCACCTGGAAGAAATAAGACTACAAATTCTGGCGCCGGTTGAAATTGGTCCCAATAGGATTTTCGACTCAATTGCTCCATGTGCTTACGCACTTGTCGAGCATGTTCGACGAGTTTGTCTCTCTTCGTTTTTCCATCAGTGGCTTGAATTGCCTCAAGGTACGCCAGCAAAGGAGTCTTAGCGTCCACGACAATATTCTTTTTGCCCGGTAATTTAACAATCAAGTCCGGACGTAGGCGCCCCTCCTCGGTCTTCACCGATTGCTGAGTTTGAAAATCGCAGTGTTCGATCATTCCCGCCATCTCAACGACCCGACGGAGTTGCATCTCTCCCCATTGTCCTCTTCCCTGCGGAGCTCGGAGTGCATTCACGAGACGAGAAGTTTCCGTTTTCAATTCCCGCTGTGTATCGACCAGAGCCTTCACTTGTTGAAGGACAGCTTCATCTCCCCTGGTCCGAGATCTTTCAATTTCTTGAATTTTCAGATCGACCCGCTCCAAAGACTCTTTCACGGGCTTAACTAAATCTTGGATTGAATCTTGGCGCTTGGATAAATCGGCCCTGGCAGTCTCTTGAAATTTCTCCAGCTGCAGTTTGGCGAGCTCTAAAAACGATTCGTTATTTTTTTGAAGTGCATCGGAAGAAAGCGAGCGAAATACATGGACCAATTGTTCCTTCTCTTTATCCGTTTCAGAAGCGCGCCTCTCGAACTCCCTGAGTCGGGCATCGCGTCCCGCCATTTTTTCTTTATAGATGACCGTCGAAATAACCCATCCGAGGGCCCCGCCGATTGCCACGCTTCCTAAAATTACCAGACTGATTTGTAATGAAATCATTTTCTCATGCCCCGTTTCTCGTAGACTCATAGATTTCGTTGGGGGTGTCGAGAACTGCCTTTCTGGACATCGGGAGATTTTTTCTGCTACCGCTAGAATCTTGGGTTTTTGGGGTAGTCAAGGTGTGAGCACCCTCAGGGTGATTCTCGCAATGCAGGTCATTGCCTGCGTTCCATTGTCTTTAGAAGCGCTGCCGTTGCGATTTCATTTCGCTCGGGCGTGCCACGGACTTATCTTCTATTTTACAAATTCAGAACGATCCGCTGAAAAAATCCGAGACCTGGAAGTCCAAGCGCTCGGCAACCAAACCGTCGTGCTCCAAACCACCACCTCCGAACTCCTTCAACATGCTCGATCGAATCATCCCGAAGCTTTGGACATGATCCGAGAGGATCACGACCAATTCGTCAGTGAACTGGGAACCATGCATCTTCGAGTTTATGAAGAGATGTTTGCAAATCTACTTTCTAAAGGCAAAGCCCTGGATGAAATCACTTTAAATCGATGGCTCAAGCTTGCGGAAGATCTTGTGGACCTGAGCTACCGTCCGACGGATCGGCCCTCACTGGTTGACACGATGGATCTGCTGCTACTTCTTTACACTCACGGCTCGACCATGAATGCCTCCAATCAAATCCAACCTTTGCTGGCCAGAGTGATGGAACGAATCCTCAAACATTTAGAAAGTCCAGATCGAGCGCGATATGTGGAAATGCAGGATGCTCTCATCACTCTCCAATTGCGATGGCACGCTATTTCGCCGACTGAACTGACCTTTTTAGATAGACTCCACATCGTTCGAATACGAGAGGCTGATCACCCCTTGGGTTGGCAATTGGCCGACGGAATTTTAAAGCGACTTGAACATTTGCTCACGCGTGATGTCGTCCATTCCAGTGTGGATGCCAATTGGGCGATGGCCATACTCTACGAAATTCAGCGCCTCACCGCTCGATAGTGCGACACAAGCCACTCATTTCCATCCCGATAGTTCCATAGTTCAGCGCATGACATGAAAAAAATTCGCCAGCGCTGAATCCAAGTTGCTGCCTGATCTGCTCCAAAGACTTTCTTAAACGATTCAAACGCTGATTCTCTGTTTTCATCGAGGTTCCGCAGCCAATGCTCTGCGGTCTGACCGTAATGACGCCCACTCACCCGCCAGGAACACTCAAATTGCAAATCGTTTTGAAAGTAAAAGGGCAATGCATCGGAAGGCATCATCCCTCCAGTAAAAAAATATTTTCCAAGCCAATTATCGTCTCCGTCGGTTTCAAAAGCATAAGGATGCGCATGATGAGTGAAAATATGGAAAAATAATTTGCCGTCGCTTTTCAAGCCTTCCGCAATCTTTTTAAATAGCATTTTCCAGTTTCGAGTGTGCTCGAACATTTCCACCGACACGATGCGATCGTATTGCTGCGAAGGAATCGTGAATTCATTGATATCAACCGTTTGAATATCTAGATTTTTAATTTTTCGCTCACGCGCGTGGCTCAAAATGAATTCCCGTTGCGGTTTTGAATTGGAAATGCCGAGGACGTTTGCGCGTGGAAACTGTTCCGCCATCCACAGACTTAGTGATCCCCACCCACAGCCCAGCTCCAGTATATTTTGACCATCCTTTAATTCTGCTCTCTCCGCGGTAAGTTGGAGCATGGTCTCTTCCGCTTCTTGAAGCGATTCGGTTCCAGAACGGTAGAGGCAACTTGAGTATTTCATCCTTGGTCCCAAGACCAGCTTCATGAAATCCGGTGGCATTTCGTAGTGTTGCTCATTCGCCGCGCGAGTCTCCAAAGCGATCGGAGCTTTAAGCATTTCCGAAATAAAATTTTGAAGACGGATTCCCTGACTCTCCACGCCCCCGAACTCCAGTTCACCCCTACGCTTCTCAAGCAGCTGCCGAATCGCTCTTCGAATGAGCGCATCTGGCACCCATCCTTTCTCAGCAACTCGAATTCCTAAACCCATCTTTAGACTTCACTCCCTTTTATCTTCTTTGGAAACCAAGGAAAAAACATGCTCGTTCTCTCTTGATATGTTTTGTAATCCGATCTGGATTTCAGTGCACGGGCTTCCGTGGGCGGAATGCCCGTAATTTTAAATAGAAAATAAAACATCAGTGCGGGCCCCAATAGTGAAAGACCCCAATAGGGAGCATTCCATGCGATGAAAACGTACCCCCACCAATGCAGCCACTCGAAAAAATAATTGGGATGTCGAGAGTAACGCCACAATCCCCTTTGACATGTTTTCCCTTTAGAAGCGGGATCCTCTCGAAATTGTGCCAATTGTCGGTCTGCTATGGATTCGCCCAAGACAGAGACTGCCCAAATTCCGATTCCAACATAATCTTGCCAGCGTAGTTCATTGTTCCATGATGCTTCGGCAACTACCCAGTATGGAATTGAGAAGGCGACCACAAGCAATGCTTGAAACTGAAAGAAGAGAAAAAAATTTCGACCCGCTTTTCTTCCCCATTTGTCTCTTAGCTCAACATAGCGCGCGTCTTCGGATTTTCCGATCACTCGATTATTTAAAAGATAGGTTCCCAACCGAAGAGACCAAGCGCCCGCTAAAATCGCAATCAATCCTCTTCGGATCTCATCGCCATTCGCAAAGTAGCCATAGCCTAACGCAGTGAATCCCAAACCGTAAGCCCAGCCGACATCCACGATGCTCGCATCTTTGGTTGCTCGTTCGATAATCCATAAAATGAACATGACGAGACTCATTGCGGCCCAAGTGACGAAGATTAAATCCATCTCCTTATGGAATCGGACAGAAGTCTGATTGTCATCACCTATGGCAATCGATAACGCTGGGCTTAGTTACCTAGGGTTAAAGATAGATGGAGGTCAAAATGGATAAGGCAAATCTCTCCTTTGCAAGGAATGGCAGAAAAACGGTTTCCGACGAAATCGACGAGATTAAAGCGTTGGACGAATTTTTAGAAAATTCCGACGAGATGCACTCCGTATTTGCAAATCGTCTCAATGAAGAATTGCAGTCGCAACTTTTCGAATGGGTTCGCAGCCATCCCACAGCAGCTGAAATGTAAAAACGGAAGGCTTCTTTATCGTTAGTCTCTGAGCGAGGCTTTCAACAGCCTAGCGGCGCGGTCAATTTTGACGATTTGATTTCGCATTCGCTCTAAGACGATGTCGAATTCCCCTGACGAAGCGGAAGCCTTATTTTTCATTGAGTCGAGCAAGGATAGACCCGCTTTCAACGACATGAGCGGGCTTTGGATATCGTGAAAATATTCTGCTCGCATCTCTCTTTCATCGACGGCATGCGATGACACTTTAAGAGATGTTTCGATCGCATCGGCATTGATCAATTCTTGGGCATCCATAGTGCATCAATTTAGTAAGTATTTACCTGCAAATTAAGAAACTTCTGTGTAACCCCTAACTTAGGTCCGGCAGAAGGATCGCTCCATTTACTGGGAAATTACGCTCCAATCAAGTAAGACATTGTTTATTATGGTAGCAGTAAAAAAATTAGATCCTTATGACGCTCCTAAAGTTAATCACATGAGCCAAGATCAGCTAAAAGGCAGAGTACTCCTAGTGGAAGATGACGAGCTCACGGGCAGTTGGCTTCAAAAGGAAATGACTCACAAGGGCTTAAACTGTATGTGGGTCAAGAATTGCAGAGACGCCTCTCAGGCCCTTGCAGATCATCAATTTCATGCTGTGATTACGGATGTTTACCTCGAAGGAGGCAAATCGGGCTTAGACCTCATTCAGGAACTCGATGGTCAAGGATTGCCGATTGTAGTCATCACCTCCCGTGCGGATTTGGAAATTGCCAAGACTTCCTTAAATAAGGGCGCGACGCACCTCTTGGAAAAACCCTTTGAGCCAAATGAACTTTTCAAAATTCTAGAGCGCGCGTGGGACGAACCACGAGGTCTCATTGGAATGATGGAGCGATTTTTTGATTTGCACCACTTCACGCCCAAAGAACGAGAAATTTCTCGTCTCGTCTTGAAGGGACTGTCTAATCGAGAAATCGCGGAGGTTATGGGAAACACTGAGAAAACAATTAAGTTTCATTTAACGGTTATCTTTCAGAAATGTGCAGTGAAGAGCCGAACGGAATTCTTCAATATGATTTTCCCTACTTGATTTTTACTTTAGGGCGTCTTACCTCGGGGGTTCGTTATGGCAGTGGATTCTTGGACCGAAAGGCCGGTGGAAATTCTTCACGTTGAAGACAATCTTGGCGACATTAAGTTAGCCGAAATTGCTTTTTCGGGTCTTACGGTCCCCACTCGCGTGAGCGTTGTGATGGACGGCGATCAAGCTCTCAATTTTTTGAAGAGAGAAGGAGATTATGTTGAAGCTCCTCGCCCTGATTTGATCCTTATGGATTTAAACATTCCCAAACTCGACGGCCGAGAAGTACTGAAGGAAATAAAAAGAGATCGCGAATTGCGACGCATCCCCGTCATCGTCCTTACATCCTCAGAGGCTGAACAAGATATCAACATAAGCTACGACTTACAGGCCAGCTGCTACATTCGAAAATCTGAGTCTCTGGAACAGTTTTTGGAAGTCTTCCAAAATATCGAAAAGTTTTGGTTTCGCACCGCTCGACTACCGGGGGCGGCGGAGCTGGCTTAGGTACGCAATGGCTAATACGCCTCGCATTCTTCACATTGAAGACAACCCGGGAGATGCGCTCATCTTCAAAGAAATTATTGCTGAAAACAAAACGCCGGCCGAAGTCATTCATTTTGATACGGGAACGAAGGCCCTTAACTACTTAAATGATTTAGATTCGCACGGAGAATACTCTCTCCCCCACCTCGGTTTATTCGATTATCACCTTCCCGATATGGACGTCCTACCCTTGATCCAGTTCGTTCGGAGCTCCAAGCGCTTTCCTAAGATGCCCATCGTGGTCTTCTCGGGCGCGGACACGAGTGAACACGTCACCAAAGCCTATCGCAATCAAATCGACTCATTCATTGTAAAACCCGCGTTTGTAAAGGATTACGCGGAAGTCATCCGAAAGATCGATCAAGTCCTTCGAAAGACGATGGGACATGAATCATCGCCGCACTTTTAAGAACGGAGTTCTTCTGGAATGATGTTCTCATGGAGCTGCGGTCTTTGCGAATTCTTACACTGAACACGCACAAGGGTTTTAGCGCTCTAAAAACGAAATTTGTCTTGAGTGAGCTGCGAGACGCCATTCGTAGCATATCGGCCGATCTTGTTTTTCTGCAGGAGGTATCGGGAGAAAATAAAAGGAATTCATCGCGAGTGGAAAACTGGCCCAAGGTCCCACAATACGAATATCTCGCAGATACTATCTGGCCTGAGTTCGCTTATGGAATGAACGCCGTTTATACGGAGGGGCATCACGGGAACGCCATTCTTTCTAAATTTCCCATTAGGCATAAGCACAATGAAAACATCAGCACATACGCTCTGGAAAAGCGCGGCCTACTGCACTGCGAGATCGGCAATGCTTTTTCAAATGAACAAGCCATCCATTGTATATGCGTTCATTTGGGCTTACTCGGACGACACCGAAAACAACAATTCAGCATGATCGCAGATTACGTGGAGGAAAACATTCCAGCCAACACGCCCCTCATCGTTGCTGGCGATTTTAATGACTGGCTTCAAAATGGAGACCGAACATTCTGCCAACGCCTTGGAATCCGCGAATCTCATAAGATTCGCTATGGAATGTTTCCTAAGACATTCCCTTCAAAACTCCCTCTCCTAAGTTTGGATCGCATCTACGTGCGAGGTTTGACCGTGCTCCATGCGGAAACTTTAAATGGACAACCCTGGTCGAATTTGTCCGATCACAACCCTCTAGTTGCCGAGACTTTACCTCTGGATTGGCACTATGAGTAATTGGATTGATGGCAACTCGATCCGATTACTCAAGTCGGGAGACCAGTACTTTCCGGCATTAGAGNNTTTTATGCAGATTCCGTCGGGACTCGAATCTCTAATCTTCTTGTGAATGCCGCTGAACGTGGCGTGGAAGTCCATGTCGTTTTGGATGCCTTTGGCTCCGCATTGATGCCTAAGCAATGGCTAGAGAGATGGGAGCAAGCCGGAATTCGGTTTCGATTTTACAACCCGTCTCCCAATATTTTCCGATTCGGATCCCAGATATTGCAACGTCTGCACCGCAAAATCGTCGTTGTGGACGGACGAATTGCCTTAATCGGGGGGATTAACATATCGAAAGACCAAATCGAAACTTCCGATGAAGGATCTCGTTTGGATTTCGCGGCGGCTGTGGAAGGTCCTTTGGTTTCAGTTATTCATCTCCAATGTTTAAATTTTCATCGTCGCCTTGAGCACCAGTGGTTTGGTTTTTATAAAAATCTTCGCCATCCGCAGGGTTTAGGAAGTGGAAATTCAGCCGGAGATGCAAAAGCAAAATATATTTTACGAGATAATTTTAAACATCGACGAAACATAGAAAAAGCCTATTGGACGGCCATGGAGAATGCGAAGTCGGAAATCATATTGGCAAATGCCTATTTCTTTCCAGGAACTCGCTTTCTCCGAAAAATCAAACAAGCCTCTCGGCGCGGCGTGAAAATCAGTTTGATATTACAAGGAAGATCTGAATACCTCCTCATGAAATGGGCAACAGAGGGATTGTACCGTTCGTTATTAAAATGGAACGTAGAGCTTTACGAGTATCAACCAAGATTCCTTCACGCAAAGGTTGCCGTGTGTGATGAATCCTGGTCGACGATAGGCTCATGTAATTTGGATCCCTTTAGTCTTTACGGAAATTTGGAAGCCAACATCGTCGTCTCTGATTCAAAATTCTCTGCTGAACTTTATACACAGCTGTCGAAATGCATCGCCGAGGATTGCAAAAGAGTTCTGAAATACGAGATGAATTTTTTTCGTCGCATTCTCGTTAAAGTTTCATTTTGGTTATTTCGATTTTTACCGAAAATTTTGAGGGGTGTGCATCGCAGCGCATCCTCGATGACGATTACGCGACGTCAAGAAGCCCCCGTTATAAATCAATAAATTTTGTATATGTCTGACCTAGGATAGATGGTCGGTGAGTCTGATGACCTGCATCATGAGATGAACCCACGACAATGGAGAACCAACCTATGAATCAGATGCAACAAAGTTCTGGATCCTCACAAAACCCCGGCCGATCAAAAAGTTTAAGGGGTCTCGCTTCAGCGGATCCCGCCACACGAAAAGCGGTTGCGCGCAAAGGTGGGCGAGCCGTCAGTCAGAATCGACAGCACATGGCAGAAATCGGCCGCAAGGGCGGTGAGGTTGTCAGTCGAGATCGCAATCATATGGCCAGCATTGGTCGCAAAGGGGGCGAAGCCTCCCAGGCTGCTCGACAACACGGTCACCAGCCCGAGCAGACAAGTCGGGAAAACCTCACTCAATAGGCGAACTTGCCCGCTTACTGAATTGTAATGCCGCTGTGGCCAGCTCGATCTGGCAGAGTTTTTTGCCCAATGCTATGAATAGGCTATGTCAATTCGAGTACTTGTTGCTGAAGACGAACCCAAAGTTCAGAAATTCATTCGAGCTGGTCTAGAACAATCAGGAATGACAATCGATTGTGTGGATTCTTTAGAAGGTGTTGAACAACATCTATCGACTCAATCCTACGACGTTTTGGTATTGGATCGCTTGCTCAAGGCCTACGATTCTCTTTACTCAATTCCGAAGCTGCGGAAGCAAAGTGTTCAACCCAAAATCATCATTTTAAGTGCTCTTTCAGAGGTGGAAGACCGCGTCGCTGGATTGGATTATGGAGCAGACGATTATCTCTCTAAACCCTTTCACGTAAGTGAATTGGTTGCCCGAATTCGAACGTTAGCAAGACGCGCGGAGGCCGGAAAAGAAATCAACCGAGATTCCATTCTAAAGGTCGGAGACCTCAAAATTAGGCTTGATACCCAAGAGGTATTTATTGGAACCGTTCAAGTAAATCTAACAGCTAAAGAGTTTAAAATTTTGACGCTTTTGGCTCGTCATCCGCAAAAAATATTCTCAAAGGCTGAGCTCCTAGATCGAATTTGGGGTATCAATTTTGACCCTGAGTCTAACGTTGTGGAGGTGGCAATGACCCGACTTCGCTCGAAAATGACGATAGAAAATCAACGTCCACTCATTCATACGAAACGCGGAGGTGGATATTGGTTGGGTCAGTCTGATATGACGACCTAATTGTGCAATCTCGCTCGCTCACTCAACGTCTCACGGCGGCCATGTGGCTTTTGGCTGCCGTCAGCTGTTCCATAGCGGCGGGTTTGAGTACGATACTTATTCTTCGCAATTCAGAGT
>DDSI01000135.1 GCA_002343335.1 Bacteriovoracaceae bacterium UBA2394 | reverse complement strand
CGACATCTGAGTAGCATTCCTTCCCCTGCGAAGTGGACACGAGAATCTGCCGATCTTGAGTCTCCTCTATGCCTAGAATTTTGCAATTTCGTCGCGCGGGTAGGCTAAGGTTCATTTCCAGAATTCTGGCGACTTGTTCCATTCCTCCCTTAAACCCAACCGATTTTCTTTTGGCTCTTCGTGGTGGCGCCCTCAAGGCTTTCCAAAAAGAGGATTTTGATTTCACTCGCTGAAAAAGCTCAGAAAAAGTGGCGGCAGCACTAAGTTCGTGAGCGCTTCCTGCGAAAATTCCCCTCACAAAAGGATCGACGAGTGTATTCATCGCTTCCTTCCCTATAAAGGGAGTGAAAAACTCTCGAATCGTTTCATCCTCGGGAAGTTCTCGTCTTGTAGTAAGGACTTTCGAGAGCAGAAGCAGCCTTCCCTTCACGGTTAAAATATCGGAAAAGAAGAATTGAAGGAGGCCTTCAGGCAATTTTACAAGGCGTCCATCTCTATAAATAAAACGATCCTGAGCCGATCGCTTCAAGGGGAGGGTGGGGATATTTAAATCCTCGATAAGATTTTTCCAATCTTCATCGGCAAGTAGAGTGTGAGGACCCCATTCCAAGATGCAATCCATTTGGATTTCCGATCGGATCCATCCTCCTAGACGATCGGACGACTCAAAGATCTGCGCTGCAATTCCATTTTTCTTTAAATAGTACGCGCACAGCAATCCACTGATGCCACCGCCTATGATCGCTACGTTGCGAGTCTTCATGCTGTCCTCAATATTCCGAGTTTGATCCCATCAGTCAAAGTCGATAGCCTTCTTGCGAATGCCGGCTCTGAAGACATTTGACGTCGACAAATCTATTTATCTCATTGATGCCTCTGCTTATGTGTTTCGCGCCTATTACGCTCTTCAGCCGCTATCTTCGAAGGGCAGGCCGTCTCACGCCGTAGCGGGTTTTGCTTCCATGTTGCTGAAACTGTTAAAAGAGCGAAAGCCCAAGGGATGCGTTGTGGTTTTCGATTCAAAGAAGCCGACATTCCGAAAAGATATTTTTCCTCTATATAAAGCGAATCGTGAAGCCCCCCCGCCGGACCTGTCTGGGCAAATTACGGCCGTAAGAGAAATGTGCGAAAAGGCGGGGCTCGGAATTCTGCAAAGTGAAGGATTCGAAGCGGATGATTGGATCGCGTCTTTCGTTAAGCAGTTCGAGTCAAAGGAGTGCATCGCAATCGTTTCCAGCGACAAGGATCTCATGCAGCTAGTAACCCCTTGCGTAAAACTCTATGACTCATTTAGGGACCGCTGGATTGGTGAGGCCGAGGTAGAAGAAAAATGGGGGGTGCCCCCTCGTCAAGTAAGAGACTTATTGGCACTCACTGGCGATAGTTCGGACAACATTCCGGGTTTAAAGGGCGTTGGTCCAAAGACAGCGGCGGCGGCTTTAAAAATAATGGGCAGTATCGATGAATTTCCCAGACATAAGGCAAAGTTGCCCGAGAAGATCCGCTTAAATATAGAAGAACACCCCGATGAATTGCGATTAAGTCGAGAGCTTGTCTCATTAAAGGATGATCTCTCGCTCCCCTTTAAAGAAGTGCCTTCGTTTCGGTTTCCCATGCCAAAGGCCTTTGCTGATTTTCTAAGAGATTGGGATTGCCAGCGCGTGATTCAGAACTATCAGGCTGAACTGGCAGGCGATTCACCTTCCTCTTCTAGCAGAAAGAGTGAGTCGCTGTCGGTCGATTTGAAAGAGAAGAGTGTTACTTTTAAATTAGCTCAAAGTATTTCAGATCTCGACCAAATCTTAAATTCTGCTGAGAAATCGAAGCTCGTTTCCTTCGACGTTGAGACCTCGTCCTTCAATAAAATTGAAGCACAATTGGTAGGTGTATCCATTGCGACAAATAAATCGGAAGCTTGGTATGTTCCCTATCGTCATCCCCCTTCGACTTTGAGTGAGAAAGAAGTGAGGCCCTTTTTAGAGAAAATCTTGGGCAATCCTCAGATTAAAAAAGTCGCACATAATCTGAAATATGATTCTGAAATTTGTCGGAAAGAGGGAATTAAACTGGCGGGTGAGCTTTTCGATACCATGATCGAAGGACATTTAAGCCACGCAGATCGACGTAGTTTTTCTTTGGATAGTTTAGCTCAAGATTTTATAGGGGAATCCAAGGGTGACCTTAAGGCGTTGCTTAACGATTCGCAAAATTTCGCGACGGTGAATTTGGACGATGCGAAGAATTATGCAGCGCAGGATTCAAGCCTCACCCTGCAGCTTCATGAATTATTTTCGAAGGAATTAGCTCAGCAACCACAATCGCAATGGCTTTATCGAGAGGTTGAATTGCCTCTCGCCCAGATCCTAGGAAGAGTGGAGTCGACTGGTATTCTGCTCGATTCGGCGTACTTAAATGTTTTGTCTCAAGATTTTCACGCGCGCATGGAGGTCTTAAAGAATGAGATCTATCAACTGGCGGGATCAGAGTTTAACATCAGCTCTCCGAAGCAGCTTCAAGATGTATTGTTTACCCGCTTAAAATTAAAACCCTCAAAGAAGACGAAAACCGGATTTTCGACGGACGAATCGGTTTTGATTGAGCTGTCGGAATCTCACGCTCTACCAAAGCTCATCTTAGATCATCGGTCGCTCTCTAAGCTTACTTCGACCTACGTGGATGTGCTTCCCACGCTTGTGTCTCCGATCACAGGGAGGCTGCATACCTCGTACCACCAAACAGGAACTGCTACGGGGCGGTTGAGCAGTTCCGAGCCGAACCTACAAAACATACCGATTCGATCAGAAGAGGGAGTGAAAATCCGCAAAGCCTTTATCGCCGAAAGGGGATTTAAACTTCTAAGCATCGACTATTCTCAGGTGGAGCTTCGCTTATTTGCACACTTGTCCGATGAAAAAAATATGATCGAAGCCTTTCGATCGGGGAGGGACATCCATTCGGAGACGGCAAAGCTCATCTTTGGTTCAGATGCGAAGGAGGAGCGCTCGCGAGCCAAGGCGATCAACTTCGGAATTATCTACGGTTCATCCGCTTTCGGATTAGCTAAAACAATTGGAAGTTCTCGGGGTGAGGCGCAAAAATTTATCGATGCCTATTTTAAAACCTTTCCTCGATTTAAAGCCTATATGGAGGAGCTCGTGGTTTCCGCGAGGACCTTAGGATACACGGAAACTCTTTTTGGGAGGCGTCGACCGCTGCCGGACATCAACAGTAAAAATCCTACTTTGAGGCAAATGGCGGAGCGGATTGCCATTAATGCCCCTGTTCAGGGAACGGCGGCAGATATCATGAAGTCCGCGATGGTAAGAATTTTTCAACGGATGAAGGAGGAGAGTTTGAAATCTCGGTTGCTCCTTCAAGTTCATGATGAACTCGTTTTAGAGGTATTAGAGTCCGAAATTGGCCATGTTACGTCACTGGTGACGGAGGAAATGAAAGATCTTTCAAAGACACCCGTGAAGAAGTTGAAAGTGGAGCTGGCCGTGGATTCCGGAGTCGGGTCTGACTGGGCATCTATCGGATAATCCGCCCGACCAGTATTTGAGCGACTTTTCTCATTTTTTTATTTGCCAATACTTGGGGGTTTCCTCATAACTGGAAAACCGACGCAATTGAGACTTCCGCGATTGGTTAAGCAGCTGAAATTGAAAAGATTTTGGTTGTGCAGGCTAACGGAATGAGTTGATATGAGCGTCAGCCAAAATCCTAAAAGTTTGGCATTTGTTCTTTGAAAGTTAAGTAGCAACCATATCTGAGTCTTTTGACAGGACTCAGATTCGTGAAAATACAGTCTTCGAAAATTATTATACTTTGAGAACAACCGGTTCGATTGAAGCTCATCCTTACCAGGATGGGGCGAGATTTATCTCGTATCGAATCGGACAGAACTCAACATCCGATAAGTTTCTCGTTTACGAGAAATGATTCGGCCCAATTTTTAATTGGAGAGTTTGATTCTGGCTCAGAACGAACGCTGGCGGC
>DDSI01000025.1 GCA_002343335.1 Bacteriovoracaceae bacterium UBA2394 | reverse complement strand
TGCGCGCGCAGGTGCTTTTTCACCGTCATCGGGTAATAGGTGCCGCCCTTCACGGTGGCATCATTGGCGATGATCATTACTTCGGATCCCGAAACACGCCCGATCCCCGTGACCACTCCGGCCGCTGGAGCCTGATGATCATACATGCCATTGGCCGCCAGCGCGCTTAGCTCCAAAAAGGGAGAGTCTGGATCAATTAATTTGCCAATTCGATCGCGTACGAAGAGTTTATTTCGGGCGGTGTGTTTTTGACGAAGTTCGTTGCCGCCACCCTCTCGCGCCTTAGCAAGGGCTGCTCGCAACTTCTCTTGCAGATTTAAATGATAAGATTGGTTTGCCTGGGCTTCCTGCGATTTGAGATCGATCTGCGATGTCAGCAACATTCTGAGAGGATGCTAAACAATATCGCCGAACGAAGGAATTGAATTCAAGCTGTGTCATTCGGACGTAACCAGTCTGGACCCGGGTATCGCTCAACTGACGGATCTGCTCGAACGCGACTTCTAGATCTTCACTCTCTTCAAGTCGGACGGTATGCCGAAGCTCTCCCTGTTCCAAAAAATGCCCCCAAAGTAATAATCGAGCCATGCGAGTTCTCAATTCTAGGGTGAGTGGAGCGGCTGCAAAGAATCGTTCTTCATGATAGCGAGGCTCCTTTAAAATGGCGGCAAGAAAAGCCCCCTCCGCACCCGTAAGAGTATCGGGAGTTTTTTGGAAATAATGTTGAGCAGCTTCTTCTATCCCATAAACTCCAGCTCCCCACTCTGCGCAATTTAAATACATCTTAAGAATTTCCTCTTTAGAATACCGCCACTCCAAATAGAGGGCGTGAACGCCTTCAATAAACTTGTTCCAAACACTTCGCTTTGGTGTGTTTCTTAAATTCTTTGCAAGCTGCTGGGTAAGCGTGGATGCGCCGACAAGCCTTCCTATTTTCCACCAATCCCGAAGGGCTAAAAGAATGGAGAAAAAATCGATGCCGTGATGCGAATAGAAGCGAGGATCTTCTGCGAGTAGAATCGCGATCTTTAAATTTCTCATGTTCCAAATCCTCCTGCATTGACCAGGCCTAGAATAATCTGAGCGCTCAAATTAGAATGAGCTGCGATTGCGACCTGAGCGCCTTGCAAAATTTGAAGCCGCGTGTACTCCGCCACTTCTGTGGCAATGTCTAAATCCACAGCGCGGGACTTCGCTTCACTAAGAGAATCTGAGAGTAGCAGGTTCGCACTCGCCGCATATTCTAAACGGGAGTGAACGGCTGCGATGGAATCTCTTTCAGTTTGAAGCAGAGAAAGAGTGTCATCCAAAATGGCCACTAAATTCTGAGCCTCCGCTGAGGAATTCACAGCAATATTTCCGAGCGCCGCACCCTTTCGAGTTTTTTGTTGGGAAACACTGATGAGGTCATTGCCTGTATCCGAAAGCAAAATATCGAGTGTTCCATCCGCATTGAAATCCCCAGTGCCAACCCCCCCAGCAGCACCAGACAAACTGATCGTGGCGGTTGCGACAAAGGCTCCATCAAAACTGTTTAAGAAATTTAACCCAGTAAATCCACGGTAGTAGGTGATCGTGCTCCCATTGGCGATGATGCGATCGATATTGCCGTCCTGATCAAAATCCAAATAAGTGGAAACCCCCGTATCCTGAAGTCCGGACCAAGTACCCGTGAATGTAAATGCCCCCAAACCATTGTTGGAAAATCCCTGCGTCGCACTGCTGCCAGTATGATAGCCGATCACATCGAGATCGCCGTCGCGGTCTAAATCGGCAAGAGCTGTGATGAGGTCAATTGTCTCGCTTCCGAGTGCTGACGTATTATTGCTTGAATACAAACTGAAAGATGTTCCATTACCTAAATGAGTTTCAATTTCGGCATTGCTGATGTCGGAAACGACGACATCCACAAACCCATCCTTGTTAACATCGCCGAGTCTAAAATCCCCCACCAAAGGAACGGCGATAGTGTTAGCAGTCGTAAAAGTTCCGTCCCCATTGTTCGTCCGGTAGTAAACCCCGTTCGTTGTGTTTCCCGAATGAAAGAGATCCAGATCTCCATCGTTATCATAGTCTCCAAGCTGAATGCGGCCAGATCCGCTCGCCCCCACGCTCAGCGTAGTTCGAGTTTGAAAAGTGCCGTCGCCATTTCCCACATGGATCGCAATCTGTGTTGAAAGAGCCTCGGAATGAATGATGTCGAGATGACCATCGCCCGTTACATCAGCCAACTTAAGTTGTCCTGGACTCGCACCCACGGAAATTGTGCGCTGCGAATAAAGAACGCCATCGCCCCTTCCCAAATGAATCCCGATATTATCCCCCGTCCCTGTATTTGCGACGACCGCATCGATCACGCCATCTCCATTCACATCTCCGCTCACCACATCTCCAGGCGCGTCTCCAGCCGCGTAAGTCCTTTGCGTGTTAAACCGGCCAAGCCCTACATCCTTCAGAAAAGCATTCGATCCTGAAAAGTTGGGAAGGTTAAGCGCTACACTTCCTTGGCCGCCGTCCGAAATACTGACTGTTTGGGATCCAAAATTTCCGTTCAAAAGTTTTTTTCCGCCAAATTCCGTTTCATTCGTGATGCGATGAAATTCCGACATCAATGTCTGCAACTGGCCCTGCATATCCGAGCGCTCCATCTGAGTGAGTGTCGAATTCTGAGCCTGGAGTCCGATGTCACGCATGGCTCGTAGGATCTCCATTTGAGTAGAGATCGCATTGTCCGCAGTTTCCAATAGGCCCTTTGCCTGATTGATGTTCAAAGATGAGCTCGAAAGGCCGCGGATCTGCGAGTCCAATTTGACGCCCATGGTATAGGCGGCTGAATCATCCCGCGGAGTAAGAACGCGTTTGCCCGCCGAAAGGCGCTCCAAGGAACGACCGATCGCCGCCTGCGTTTTGGCCAAGGCAGAGGGGGAGTAAAAGCTTTGAAAGGCTCCAATTCTCATAAAGGTCGCGCACATGGCGCTACCCTGATTTCGGCCTTTCCGAGCATAAATTGAGAGATGCGCCGCAGTAGTTGCTAAGCGTCTGATGCGCCACAGAAATTTGAAAATTGACGAAGCGCGTCAATTTTCATCGACTACGCAAGGACTTGAGGCTGGCTCAATCTTGCAATGCGATCATCGAGGGGCGGATGCGAAGCAAACAACTTCCAAAGTCCCGATCGCTTTCCTGAGATCTGCAACGTTTGAACAGACGCGTGAGCTGCTTGCACATTAGGAATTTCGTAATTTTCTTTAAGTCGCTTCAAAGCCTGGATCATATTTCCCCGACCGGCATATCGAGCACCGCCTTCATCCGCTCGAAATTCTCGATAGCGCGAAAACCACGCCACCACCATCGCGCCTAAAATCATGAATACAAATTCAAACAAAATTTGCAGTCCGTAGTAGGCAAAAGTGGAAATTCCAGAATCTTTACGATCGCCCTTCATAGCGGAGGCTACGACGTAAGCCAAAATTCGCGCTAAGAATAAAACGAACGCGTTGATCACACCTTGAAGCAACGTCATCGTCACCATATCTCCATTGGCAACGTGAGCGATTTCGTGACCAAGCACGCCCTCGACTTCATTGGTCTGCATGCGCTCGAGCAATCCCGTCGATACGGCTACGAGTGAGCGATTCTTTGTAGGTCCCGTTGCAAATGCGTTGATCTCCGGAGAATCGTAGATTCCCACTTCAGGCATTTTTTCAATGCCCGCCGCATTCGCCAATCGGTGAACCGTTGAAACCAGTTTATGAAGTCGCGCATCGGTGGTGTTCGGATCAATGATCTGCACGCCCATCGCCCACTTGGCCATGATTCGAGAAAGTGCGAGCGATATAAATGCGCCCCCAAAACCCCAAAGCAAACAAAATGCCGCCAGCTGAGTGATGTCCAAACCATTGGCCGTCAAATAGGGGCGAATTCCCAAAACCGAGGCCAAAATAGAAAGGGTCATCACGACCAAAATATTGAGAATCAGAAAGAGGAAGATTCGTTTAAACATAGTGATTCCCAGTATAAGTCCCGTTTTCCACAGATCAACTAATAGGCGCGAAATCGTCAGGAGGCCCTCTTTGGGCCCCTTTACAGCCTCATCGACCGCTGCTAACTAGCCCCTCAGATGGCGGTAGCTTTGACCTTGGTGACCATTCTTTCTGGCCTCATGACGGCGATGGGCGCGAATTTGCCCAGCGCCGGACTATATCAGCTAGAAGACATGGCCTGTTTGAAGGGCTCGTGGAACTTAGAAGACGGTGAGGGCGATATCTACGCTCGGTTGAGTGCGTCGCTCGAAAACAATGTCGGTGAAGTAAACATGCTTCGAATCTCGTCGGTGGCAGCGGACGGATCGACAGTCGTAAATTGGACGTCAGACTATTACACCACAATATTTGTACCCTCTTATTCCACCTGCAAAGTGGAGATCTCTTCTAAGCATATAAAGAATGAAGAATCTTCGGCGGAATTTCCACTCATTGGGGTGGAAACGACCTACTCTTGCTCGGAGTCATGTCCCGCGACCGAGTGCAAAGAAATTTGCTCTCGCTTCTCCGCCTTTTATCGACTTTCCCTAAAATGCGATTCCGTTACCGGAGCTTTCTACAATGCGGCCATTGGCGATGATCCATTGGAAAAATTAAAAAGTTATCAAAGAATTGGAAGAACTTTGTTCGGAGAATTAAGCGAACCGGAGGCGTGCATGGAAACGTCGGGTTCGCATTCCGGACAGCAGATTGGAATTGTCCTTAGGCAGATAAGCAGTCGAAATTAGTTGCCTTGAGCTGTTCCCGTGACTTCATTTTCTACATAAACCACTTTCGATTTTATATAATCTCGCTCCGAAGCTTGGCTGGAGACTGCGTTACGGGATGCAAAATGGCTTGCTCGCTTCCAACCGCCCTTGGCTCTATCAGTCACTATCTCCTGAACCGTCTCGAAAAGACTCCGAAGAGAGGACCCCTTCGTGAGCGAAAACCTATTGAAGCAACATTTACGGACTATGCACTCAAATTCGATGAAAAGGTGCGTAAGAAATTGAATGCTTCCCAGCGCAAGGCTCGCGCTGGCGAAGCCATTCCTTAATTTTTTACCGGCAAGCCTCCAGGGGGTGCGAAGATCGACTTACATCGCTGTACTCTCCACTCGCGTCCGCCACCACAGCCTTATCCGAGTCGATAATATCGACGTTGAACGCGTATTCTGTGGTAACCGTCGTCACGCGCACGCGTTGATGGCCAGGATAGGAGTCATACACCGTCTCCCATCGGCAATCCCGCTCACGGCCATGGTCACGATCGCGTCCGCGGTTACGATCTCTATCATAGCGATCACCCCGATCTTCATGACGATCTCGATCGCGTCCACGATCACGATCCCGGCACACCCAGACCTGTCGCGCCACTTTGTAGGTGCAGCTTTCCGTGCCTTCATAGGTGCTCGTGTCGCTATCCAAAAATTTTCGGGTCGCGCGGGCGCCCAATTTCAAGTCATTTAGATTTTGATTGGAATCTTTGGGACTAGAATAAACCGAATCGCCTTCGCCCTTAGCCCAACCGAAGACGACTTTCTTATCCTTCAGTTCCATTTGAATTTCTCGAATGGCACCGTCCACCTTAAATACCGCGGGTTGCGATTCTCCCGCCTGCATTTCAATGGGCGAACTAAATACCGTTCTAAATTTCAAATCTCGATGTGCGGTGAGAGTCCCATGCGCGGGGCCCATTTCCGTCACACAACCAGTAAGTAACGTGCTCAACGAACCAACTACCATCCACTGTTTCATATGTTTGTCTCTCCCTGGGTGCACCCTAGCCGAGTGCACCCGGGCCAAACATTTGATTGCCTGTCAGCCGCGGTGGGAATTTGTCAAAATCGCAGACCCATTCCCGCGTACAGAGATACTGGTAGCTGCCTAGTCGCCTCGTTTGAGCTCGAAAGACACATTGCCGTTGTTTAGCGAAAGCGAAAGTACGTCCTCAGCACCGTATTTGTTCTCCAAAAAGTTCACGACACTTGGAAGATAGGGCCGGAAAAAGCGAATTTTCCCGCCCGTCGTTTCCATAGACAGCATACGCAAGCAAGAGACTGCGTCCTTTTCACTTTCACAGTATGAAGTTAAGAACTCTGGAACAACTGGATCTGAAAACGCGCCAGTAGAGATCACTTGGTCGACTCCGCGAACACCGTGGTTGAGGCGAACCGCATGAATTAAATCGAAACTGGAAATATCGATCACGGAGCATGCGTCTATTGTTTTTCCATACATTGCAAGGAATCGTAAGTTTTGCTTCTCCAGACTTCCCACCTTCAACATCACTTGGGCGGAGGCACCCGGAAGGGTGGGAGATCCAATTTTTTGAATATTTGAAATTCCCATTTTCATTTTCAACTCTTCGACAAGAAGATCGGGATTGCCCGATTTGCAAAGTGTAATTAGCCCGTTTGACGCCTCACCACCGACCAAGCCCTTCGTCACCTTCTCGTCGGCGCTAAAGACAACGCCGGGTGAAATCGGCATGGCGCTCCCATTTGTGATTGTAAGCATAAACGAGGTGGCATTTTTTCTTTGTGAATCTGCAAACGCACTTGTCACAGCAATGATTGATAGAAAAATTGTTAGTTTCAATTGTTTCGAAAAATATTTCATATGAAGTTCCCTCCAAGAATAGGATACGGGCTCTGAAGAATTGCTAGATATAGGATGTCGCTATACCCCGATCGTAAAAAACGATCGCTAGCGAATAACGCTTAGGGTCGGAGCATTCTCGATAATTGATTCAACACCCACTGTAGCGTTCGGTCGGAGGCGCGATGCTTTCTGCAGGTGAATTTGATGCTATGCGGTCCAATGTCATTCAGCTTCGCGCCCAACACGGGTTCCACCTTTCCCTGCATAAGCAAAGGAGCTGCCACGCGCCTTGGAAGAAGGCCAAAGCCCACACCCTGCTCAATCATTGCCTTTACCGACTCAAAATCTCCACAAGACCTCAAAGATTTCTCCAATTTTGCTTCGAGAACGTAGGCTCTCAACGTCTTGCCCGCGGAATCCTTCGCCGAAGGAACTGAAAATATGGGCGCCTTCCCTATTTTTTCTCCGCCTCCCGTCTTTCGGTAGAGCGAGTAGGTATCTGAATAGAGGGTTTCGCTGAAGAGATCGGATCTGCGAGGGGGATCCACGGTTACGACAAAATCAAACTTGCCCGATCGGACCATGGAGATTAACTCCGCACTGGGCGCAGAAACGAGATCGAGGCTCAAATCCTCTTGTATCTCTTGAATGAATTTAAAGAATCGAGGAACAAAATACACCGCGATGCTGGGGTAAGCTCCCATGACCAGTCGGCCAGTGAGCTTAATTTGACCGTTAGAATGAAGCGCCGACTCCACACTTTGGGATTGAGCAATAACAGCATTTGCGAAGTCAAAAAGAAGCGATCCCCCCGGTGTAAGCTCTACGCCTTCTCGCGAACGAACGAGCAAATTCGATTCCAACGCTTCTTCAAGTATCTGAATCGATTTCGATATTGCAGGTTGAGAAAGGTTGTTCTTCGTCGCGTACGAGCGAATGGAACCAGCCTTCACGACTCCTACAAAATGCTGAAGTTTTTCCAGATGCTCGGACAGCATAAGAAATTATAGGACGAAAATTTTCCATAGATCTACTATCTAGAACCTCTCCCCCCTCAACGAGGTGCTATTTTCGTTTGACCTTCATTTTCCCAGTCTCATCGGCGCAAGAGCTGTGCGAGGTGGACGACGTTAAAAACGCCTCCTGAGGAAGAACCGATTTCAACCAACTAACAACTTCTTTATAGGCCGGGCGAAAGATATGAGCAAAACCCGCGAGGTTACTCTCGGGAGCTGCGGGTTCCGCATGGATCACGCCACGAATATAAAATTGGTTACCCCTTTTTTGAAGCACGGGCCCACCAGAATCTCCATGCGCCAAAACAAAATCCTTATGAGATCGATTCAAAATCTCAACCGCGACTTTTGATTGCTTCTTAAAAGATTTTGCTCCGTCGTAAGCAAAAGGATTTCTAAGACTTCCGAAACCAGCGAGCGCATGCACATAATTGCTTTGACGGTGGATGATTGAAGTTCTTCTTCCAAATCCTCCCACGACGAGCTCTTCATTCTCATTTATTTCCTCAACAACGATTTGGGGAAGTTTCGTCCCTCTAGGAATTTCGATGGGATCTCGCAACTGCAAAACTGCAAAATCTCCAACCTCTATGGTGTGAGCAAATCGGTCTCCTTCATTTTCACCTTTCGGCCGTTTTCCATTAGAAAAGAATGTTTTTGGAAAAAGAGAAACGCTCACAATCTCAACTCGAAGCTCTCGCACAGATCCGCCACTCTGGAGAACTCCAACAACTTCGGTGTAAGGCGGCGCTCCCCCGTTCATGGGGCCACCAAAATTTAAGAGACTGGACGCGGACTTTCCCAGATTATGCGCAGCCGTCAGAATATGTTGGGGCCC
Organism: Bacteriovoracaceae bacterium UBA2394; assembly: GCA_002343335.1. Lineage (GTDB taxonomy): Bacteria > Bdellovibrionota > UBA2394 > UBA2394 > UBA2394 > UBA2394. Next base: position 16,935 of record DDSI01000025.1, on the reverse strand, counting down.
GACCAATACGCCGGTGCCACTTCCCAAGATATTTCCCGACCCGAGCCGCACAATTCCGAAGGGCAATTCCTGACCCCGAGCGGGAGTAAAGAGTGTTGAACCAAACAAAACAGATAACAGAAACACGCTAAGCCTATTCATAGCGGGGAGTCCTAAAACATCTTGGTTGATTGGTAAAGAAAATGGCGGAGAGAGAGAATCATTTCTCCCGACTCCATAAACTTTGGAAATCGTTATGCTTCCCGTTTTACCTTTCGGTTTCAGGAAGCAATAAGAAGCAAGTGGTTAGTGGTTTCGCTTGAACTCTAAGACTTGGCCGCCGATTTGCCTTGGAATTTTATATCCAAGCTTCTCAGTGCCGTCTTTGAGCTCAATACCAGCCTTTCTCAAATAGACGTTGGTCGTCTCCATATCCGCGTGACCCACGATCGCCATGACTCTCGCTAATGATTCACCGCGAGATAAAAGATTCGTGATGAATGTAGCTCTTAGGTCATGAAATCGGATCGGCGTGATTTGGAGAGCCTTGCAGAATTTTCTTAGGACTTCTGCTGCGTCTCCTCTCGTCCATTCGTTCAGATGCGGAAGAACGAATTCTTCTTGTCCTCGTTTGAGTTTGAACTCTTTGAGGAACTGAAGAAGGTCTTCCGAGATAGGAACCGATCTTGTTTTCTGGTTCTTCGTGCTGGTGAAGCCATTTTTAGAATTCCAACTTCTGCCGACACTGATGATCCCAGCATCCAAGTCGATGTCACTCCATCTGAGAGCATAGAGTTCTCCAGACCTCATGCCCGTGAACAAAGCTATGATCCAGATCGGATAGAATCTGTGATCGGTTGTTCTTGCCTCAGTAAGAAGAATCTCAACTTCTGCATTTGTTAAGACCTTCTTTTCTGCTTCCGGGACTTTCACCATCATCCCCTGAGCGGGATTTCTGTTGAGCTCTCCGTGATCGACTGCCATCTGAAAGATGCGCTTCACAATCTTTAAAACGTACTTCCTTGTGTGCATGGTTGCATCACTGGGAAGTCGTTCGAAGATTAGTTCATGCACATCGAGCTTCGAGATGTCGTGTAGATCTTTCGAATCCCAATGGTGATTGATCCATTTCGATACAGTTTTTTCGTAACTGTAGAGAGTGGATGGTCTGTAACTCACTTTCATGAGTTTCAAACATTCAATCATCCATTCGTTCCATCTGAATGAGACTTTTTCTTCTTTGAGTTTGGCGAGCTCGCGCTTGAGTTCGAATTCAACCGTTTCAGCTTTGCGCTGGGATTCTAGTCCTGAGCGCTTTCGCTGAATGCGAATTCCTCGTTTGTTGAATCCATTGACGTAAGCTTCGTAGAGCTTCTTTCTATCTTTGATATAGGTTCTGATTGCCATTATTGATCTCCCTTTCTTTTAAAAAGGGCCTGACAATCCTTCAGCCTGAATCTTAATCGCCGCCCGAATTTAAACACGGGAACCTGGCCTCGACAGACCAAGATCCTGAGCGCATTGGGCGTGATCGACAGAAAGTGAGCTGCTTCAAAAGTATTCAGCCACTCGCATTCTCTTCGATTTTCAAAGAACAAATTTCCTAGACTTGAACTTATCTTTTCTTCTCCAGTTTTTCCAGTCGTCGTTATTCCACCAAAGTCGTTATAGCTTTCTCCTTCCTCATTACTTCTCATTCTTCTTTCCCCTTAATCGTCCAACCGCCGCCGCCTTCCCCGTCTCCGTGACTACTCTCCATCGATGTATGCAATGCAACATTCGCAGAATGTAGATGGGGAGTAGTCACGGAGCTTTAGAGGGGAAGCGGCGGTGGGCGGAAGTTCGTTAACTCGTTAAAACAATTTAATTTTCGAGTAGAGAAGTAGAATTTTTAAGTCGAAAAAATGTCAGCAGTCGTTCGCTGAAGGTCGAATGTCTATCCGCCCAGCTTTTGTGTTTCATGATGAACACCTCCTCACTTCTTTACATCGCACGAGGCATGCCAAGAGCTGGAAAAGATGTATGTACCTAAAGATATTTATGTTTTTACAAAATCGGCCGGAACATGAGGTAGTCAAATCGATTTAGGATTCGGAATCCTAAATCGGAAAGTTTAGTTTGGTAAATTCGCACTGCACTTACAAGCCTTATGGCTTTTCAAAGACAATGAAAGCAAACTGGTTGGAATAAAGGGGCTTTTGAAATATTGGAACGAGTCCAACTGATTTGCCAAGACTGGCAAGTTTGTCGAAATCAAGAGGATACTGCACAACCTTCGAGAGATCTCGATTTGCTGAGATCATAACCTGCCATGTACTTGGGTCGATATGTCCAAAGGCAAGCGCTAAATCCATATCGTTCGAAAGGCTGGCCATAAACTTAGAATTTCCTTCGGGTTGAATTAAGCTGGGCCGAGCCGTAGAAATCGAAAGTCTGCCCCCCGGCTTTAAAATACGAGCGGCTTCTCGGAGGAACGGACTAGGATCTGACAACATCCAGATCACGCTATGAGAAAAAATGTGGTCGACCGAATTTGAAGAAATTTGCGCCCCTTCACCCGCACTCTTGCCGCCGAGCTTCATATCCGAGATATCCGAGATGTGAATTCGGTCAAATGGAACCCCGTTTTCGAATGCATATTTTGTCATCGCAGGATTGAGGTCGATTAAATGCACTCGACTCGAAGGAAACGCATCGATGACCTTCTTTGTCATTCGTCCAGTTCCTCCGCCAGCCTCAACGATCGTGAGGACATTTTGAGATTTTTTAATCGAACTCACATGCGATTGCGCAGCTTCCTGCCAACCAGAGTAATGAACAATTCCACGATTATAGGCGGTGGTGTAATTTGTTTTGCCTTCGTCAGAAAATTCCTTTTCTAAATTCGTACTTGAAAGCTCGCTTTTTCTGTCTGATGTGGATGGCTGACGAATGCGCATCACGAGTAGGTCGGGTCGGTCCGAATCTTCCCATTCGCGGTAAATAGGGCCTGTTTCCGCCTGCATCTGTGTTTTCAAAATGACTTCGAATCCCAAATTTTCGTAATAACTCCTTAGGTATCCATCGAAGGTTCGGAGCCACGTGGCACCGTGAGCTATTGCGAACTTAACGCCTTCAGCGCCAAGACCCTTTTGTTTGGAATTATTGAACAGAGAAATCAATTCCTTGTCTGGACTGATTCCAAAGCCGGCCTCAGAATCTGGAGACAAGTAGAGTTGACCACCCTGAGAAACTATTTCGGCATACTCATCTTCGGTTCGAATTTTTACCCATTTTCTTCCGTGTGTTTTTAACAAGGTATTTCTAAACTCAGCTGGTTCAGCTTGTCGGAAGCTGACTCTAATCTCTGCGTTGCGATCGACTTTATTTATATCGTCCGAAAGGTGTGATTTATTTTCAAGGAGCGGATTCGAAAGAATTTCGACGCAAGTTGAGGCGCTCGCACGTAAAAGGCTAAGCGTAAGAAGCGACAAAAAGATCCCTATTAATCCCCTAGGCAAGATCACAGGGTTAAACAGTGCAAGATCGGTGCCGAAATACAGCCCTCTTCCGTTCCATTCATAATTTATATCTGCAATATAAGTATTTGATTTTATTATGTTTTTTAACAATCATCAGAATAAGATCAGAGCTTTGACATTATTTTGCAGCCTCCTTAGTATTATTTTCGGTGAGGGAAATAAGTAAGAACGAATTGAAGAGGAAGTTGGAGCTTCTGAATCCCCATTGGGCTTCCGGAAGCATCGAACCACACATTGCGAAACTCGGCAGGCGCGATTATTTCGATCTGTTTTACCCGCTAGTAAAGGACAGCAAAGTCCGGCGGGCTGCGATTCTCTTCGGACCTCGAAGAGTCGGCAAAACAATCATTATTCAACAAACAATAGAACAACTGGTTCAAGATGGAATTCCAGCAAAAAATATTTTGTATCTTTCAATCGATACGCCACTACTACAAGGCCTAGAGCTGGAAGAACTGATTCAACTTTACACGGAGATCCAGAGCTTTAGCTCTCCCGAAAAATGTTTCATTTTTTTTGATGAGATTCAATATCTGTCGAATTGGGAAGTGCACCTCAAGGTTTTGGTAGATCGTTGGCAAGCTACAAAATTTATAGCCTCAGGTTCAGCAGCAGCAGCTTTGAAACGAAAAAGTTCCGAGTCAGGGGCGGGTAGGTTTACAGACTTTATTCTTCCGCCGATCACATTTTGTGAATTCCTTCGGTTACTCGGATTAGAACGCGAAGCAGTTGAGAATGTCGAAGTGCTCAACCGAGAATTTTTGAGATACATGAATTTCGGAGGCTACCCAGAAGCAATTTTTAGTCAGGAGATTCAACAAAATCCGGATCGGTTCGTAAGAAGTGACATTATTGAAAAGGCCCTTCTTCGAGATTTGCCAAGTTTATATGGGATACAAGATATCCAAGAACTAACAAGGTTGTTTAACACTTTAGCTTATCAAACCGGAAATGAAGTGACTCTGGAAGGGATAAGTAAAAGCTCCGGTGTCGCAAAAAATACGATCACTAGATACATTGAATATTTAGAATCAGCATTTCTCATTAAGACTGTGAGTCGGGTAGATAATTGCGGAAAAACTTTTAAACGAGAAAACTTCTTCAAAGTTTTTTTAACGAATCCTTCTATGTATGCGGCTTTGATTGAGCCAATAACAGCCGACGGTGAGAGCACCGGACACATTGTAGAGACCGCTATTTTCAGTCAGCTGTTTCATGACACCTCAGGTTTTGAGCGAACAGTTTATGCTCGTTGGAGTGAACGTACAAAATCGCAAGGCGAAGTGGATTTAGTTTCTCTAAATGAAAGGTTGAATGTAGCCGGAGCTCTCGAAGTTAAATGGTCGGATGAATTTTTCGATAATGCGAATAAGCTAAAAGGCCTCATACATTTTTGTAAGCAGTGCGAGTTAAAGCAGGCTGCTGTGACCACTAGAACGAAGCGCGGTCCTATTAAAATAAATGATAATTTGACGTTTTTATTCTACCCCGCAGCTTGGGTTTGTTACATGTTTGGAAAGCTTATTTTGGAAAACAAGAAAGCACTGCAGAACTTTCTGGACACTCGATTTCAGTAAGAACGCCATTGCGTGAGCTTTGAACAAGTTCAAAGAAGCATGCGAGAAGCAAAAAAGAAGCAAACTCACGAAATTTTCTGAAATCTTGCGAAAGATTCGGCCGAAGGATTCCGGCCCAGATTTGATTTATTAAATACTTAGTGTTGTTGTGGTTTTAAAAAACTTGCTTCAAACGACAGCCAAAGAATGGCGGAGAGGGAGAGATTTGAACTCTCGATACGGTTGCCCGTATACTAGTTTTCGAGACTAGCGGTTTCAGCCACTCACCCACCTCTCCAGATTTTTGGCCTCGCTTCGCTTCGGCATTTCCCGAGGTCTGGGTAGCGGGGAAGTTACCTAGGGAAACTTCCCCTCCAGGCGTCGAAGCAAAGTATTGGAAGGCAGCGTAGACGTTATAAAAGGGGCATTCAAGGGGATTTGGGGAGCCGTGCTATCCTTATATATAGATATGCTGCTGGCCCGAGTCTTCAATGAACAACAAAAAGTCCGCGCGGACTCGATCCAAGGTGCATTCAAAGATCGGGGTGGGGACCTTCTCAGCGATCCCTTTGTGATCTTGGGTTTTCTTTCCGTCGCGCTCGGGTTGCTTGCACTTCTGTTCCTTATGAGAAAAAAATCTCGCAAAAAAGGAAGCAGCGCAAAGGTCTACAAATTTCAGTGGAAAAAAGAGTGGGATTAAACGTCGATCGTAAGAACTTTTTTCATTACCACGGCACCCGTTAAAATCATCAAGCACATGAGCATGAAAAGAGCCAAGCCAAGCGGTGTCGTGAAAAGTAATGAAACATATTGCGGCTGAATGATGTACTGCATGCCGAGTACGAAAAACGGAATCGCCGATAGGATCGCTCCTTGCGTGATACCCGCTTGAGCGAGCGTGCGAATTTTATCGTGTACACGCTGACGATCGCGGATGGTAGTGGCAATGGTATCAAACGCTTCCGATAAATCCCCGCCCTGTTGTGAAAGGGTGACAACGGAATTAACGATCATAAATAGATCCTCGGAAGGCATACGTTTGGTCATGTTCAAAAGAGCGTCGTTCAGATTAACGCCAACGCGATTCTCTTTCAAAACCATTCCAAACTCTTCACGGCACGGCGACGGCATTTCACGCTCAATCACCTGCACGACTTGCATAAAGGACAAGCCCGACTTTACCGCATTGGCCATCATGTTAAGAGCGTCGACAAGTTGGCGATCGAATTTCTCCACTCGGCGCTGAAATTGAAAGCGCACCAAAGCACCCGGAATTTTGTAACCCGCCACGGCCATACTTAATCCAAAGGCCAACGCACCAAGAATTCCAAAATTAAGACCCACCATCGCTCCCATCACAAGACCGCTCACGGTGGAGATTAAAATAATTTGATAACAACTCGCCATTGATCGACGCCGAAACATTCGATCAAGCAAATCGTAGAGTTCAGATGCGCTTGAAGAGAGTTGAACCGTTACTCGTTCTTCGATTTTTGGATAATTCTTGTAGATGGCCAGCGAGATCGCTCCGAATCCGAAAAAAGTAAGGAGCGTGCCAAGTCCCAAAAGAATCAACGTATCTAGCCAGCTTGAAACCATCGTGCTCACGGCTTCTTTCCTCCCGAGCCTCCACCTTTAATCGGTGTGGCAATAATCGGACGCGGGGGCAGAGGTCGTGTCGCCGGCGAAGTCGCGGGCGTGGGCGTATTTTCTTTCGAAGCAGATGGAGTGGAGCTGAGTGCAGCAGCCGCAGCGGCGCCTCCTCCAAAGAGTCCCTTCGGAATCGCAATCCCCTTTTGTTTAAGTTGCTCCACGAACTTGGGAATAAGACCGGAGGGTTGAAAGTTTCCTTTCACTTTTCCTTTGTCGTCGGTACCCGTCTGTTTGTATTCAAAAATCGGTTGCGTGACAACGGTATCGCCCTCAATCCCAATCACTTCCGTGATATTTGAAATCCGACGAGTTCCATCACTGTAGCGCTTCAATTGTACGATCAAATTTACAGCAGCGGCAATTTGCTCACGAATGGCCTGTATCGGCAAATCAAATCCGGCCATCATCACGAGCGTTTCAATACGGCGAATGCAATCGCGCGGATTGTTGGAGTGAATCGTGGTGAGAGATCCATCGTGACCCGTGTTCATGGCCTGAAGCATGTCGAGCGCTTCTCCGGCACGGCACTCTCCAACCACGATGCGATCGGGTCGCATACGAAGCGCATTTCTTACCAAGTCTCGAATGTGGATCGCTCCTTCGCCCTGGAGATTCGCCGGACGAGCTTCAAGGGTGACCACGTGCGGCTGCGGAAGTTGTAATTCAGCAGCATCTTCGACGGTGACGATCCGCTCATCTTCGGGAATGAAGCCCGAAACAAGGTTAAGCAAAGTTGTTTTACCAGTTCCCGTTCCCCCGCTCACCACGATGTTCAATCTCGCTTCAACCGCAGAGCGAAGAAAATCCGACATTTCATCGGTGAGGGATCCGTACTTTACGAGATCCGTGATTTGCAATTTTTCTTTAAAGAATTTTCGAATCGTGATGATCGGACCCTTCAAGGACAGAGGTGGAATAATAATATTGATACGCGAGCCATCTTTTAAACGCGCATCGCAAAGCGGGGTCTTTTCATCCACCCGGCGGCCGATGGGACTCACTATCCGCTCGATACAACCGAGCAAGTGTTTATCCGACGTAAAACGATAATCGGTAAGAACGATCTTTCCTTTACGCTCGACGTAAATCTGATCCTTCCCATTCACCATGATTTCGCTGACTTCTAAACTTTCGAGCAAAGGCTCAATCGGTCCGAGACCCAGAGCTTCATCCAAAACTTCCTTTGCAAGCGCCGCCTTCTCCGTGCGGTTCTCCACTTCGCGCGCCTCTTCTTCCAAAAGTCGCTGAATCGCTTGCGTGGTTTTATTTTTTAGCTCTTCCTTTTTCTTCGGATCTTTTTCGAGCGCCACCGCGTCCATCTCACGCAAATCCACGAGATCGAGCAGTCGCTCGTGAACGCGAGCGCGAATGGCGATGTTTCGCTCCATCACCGTCTTCGGTGTAGCTCCCGCGGGAAGAATTTTCGACGAACTCGCCGAGCCGTCCCCATAAGTGAATGGCAAAACTTGCTTTAAAATATCGAGGCCCTGTTGAACACCGGGAGCCCTTCCGACTTTGGACTTCTCACCAGAAGCAATGCTCGCATTCACCACGCGAATGGCATCGTCGATTCCTTTTAAATAGGGATGCTTCGGATTGAGAATCTGCAGGGGTTTAGCCATGGAGAGCGACTGATTGAGAGTGGCCGCGTCATCGGGAAAGGTGACCGATGCATCCATGAGAAACTTTTGCTTGAGCACGGCGGAAGAAACGACGGATTTGGGATCATACTGATTGATCACGAGGCGCTGCACTTCGCTACCAAAATGGAGTGTGCGCAGTTTCTTAGAAAATTCCGCCGTTTGATTGACCGAAAGCAAATTCGAAGAGCTCACCAAAAAAATGAGAGAGGAATTCTCCAAGCACCGAAAGGTGAGTGGGTTTAAATCTCGACCGGCATCGACGATCACATAATCAAATGAACGCGCGAGCAATTTGTAAGCACGATCGCACGCGGCGTCATCCAGCCCCTGAAAATCCGTAGCAAAGCTAGCGCCATCTAAAAGAAATAAACCGGAGGCATGTCGTCCCAAAAAATTCTGAGTCAGCTTTGGATCTAAGCGCGCACTCTGCCGAGCGAGATCAACGAAGGTTTTATTGCCTTTCGAATTGAGAGCGATCGCCATGTCGCCGAGGTTGGAAGCATCGGCTTCTAGAAGACAAACCGTTTTATTGGCAGCGGATTTCAAAAGACCATAGGCCAAATGCACAGAAAACGTGGTTTTACCCACGCCGTCTTTCGCACCACAAATGGTATAAATTGCCCCCATGTATTATTTGCCGCTTTGCCCTAACGCCCGTTACTCAAACTCTTCGCCGCCAGGAACTTTGGCGTCGACGGAATTCATGTTGATTGACTCGCGAAGACCTCGTGAGGAATCGCGTGCCGAATTCAAAATCTCAGGTGTGATAAATACAATGAACATAGTGCGATCTTGATTGATCGACCGACTCTTAAAAATTTGGAATATATTTCCAAATGACGAAGTCACGCCCGGGCCTTCCGATCCAATCGGTTGAAATGAGAAGGGCTGACTTGGAGGAGCGTCTTTCACATCCGTGAAGGCAGAGCGAAGCACGCCGCCGATAGCGACCGTTTCACCGGAGCGAACATATTGAGAAGTGCTTACGTTCGACTGGTTCACCAATATCGTGCCTTCCGTGGGAGCGGACCCAAGTTTTGCCACCTGCACACTCACCTTCATATCAATGGAGTCTCGATCATCGGCCGAAGGAGTGACGTTCAAGGTGACGCCCGTCTGTTGGGGTTGAGAAAAGGTCACGGCGCCTCCGCGAGATGGATCGGGAATGGGGATAAAAACCTGACCACCAGAAGATATCGTGGCATTGTCTCCACTCTTCACCGAAACCGTTGGATTTTCGTACACGCGCGCCACACCCAGAGCCTTGGCGGTATTTAACTTCGGCAAGAATTCCGTCACGATAGCAAAGAAGTTGAAGCGGCTCGATGCTGAGTCATAAGTAAATTGAGTATTCGCAATCGGCGTCCAAGAAAATTGGAAATTTCGGAGGAACGATTTATTGAGTTCCACAAAGTAAGCCGTGATTTGAATTAGCTTCGCCGCGCGAGCTCCCGCTCGCTTTGCATTCACGGAGATCACATTCACCAGGCCTTCTTTCGTCGTATAAATCTGAGCAATTTTTTCTGCACGCTGGGATTCTTCTTCGGAACCCACCTCGCCCTTCAAAACAATTCGATCTTTCACCGTGGTGACTTCTACACCTGCGATATTGATTTCATCCTTTATCCGACGAGCTAAAATTCTCTGTGTGTCTTGCGAAAGAGTGACGAGATCGACGACGAAATCATTTCCCTGAATGACTTCTCGAATGCGATCCAAATCGGCCTTCAAGTAAACTTCGCCTTCAATAATGACTTTTCGACCCACGCGTCGGAATTGAAGACCTTCGATGTCTCGAAATAAAAATTTCAAATCGCGCTGAAATTGATCGAGATCGGTGGAAGTCACCGTGAGTTGGATGCTCTCTCGTTGTTTACCGGCGGAATCGAAGACTAATATAGATGTTTCTCCCACTTCGAGCGGCGAAAGCACAATGCGACGGCGCACTCGATCGGCCACAACCGCGACCACTCCAGGATTTCCCACTGCGATCTCTCCAATGTCGTAATCAAAGGGAATGGTTTGGGGCATGTCTTTGACTAAAAATAATTCGCGGGCAGGGCGCTTCGAAGTGCTTGAGAGCGAAGAATCCGCTGAAACCGGGGGACTGATGGGCTGAACGGGCGCGAAATCAGAGGGAGACACATCCGCGGGTGCAGCGCTAGGCGTAGGAGCAGCGCTTGGATTCGGCTGATCAATGACGAGCTCGCCACCCTGCGCGAAAATATCCGCGATTGGCAGCGACAAAAAGATCACGAGAATGAGGAGATATTTATTTTTATTGAGGTACGGCAAAGACTTGTCCTCCGCGAATCTCCCTATACGCCGGTGGCGGTCCCGACACGATTGGTAAACGAATTCCAAAAGCCCTAAACGGATCTAGATATTCCATCGCCACGATTTCCGTGTCGTTGAATCGGCGAAGTGCGAGAGTGAGACGGCCCGTGGCTTGCGCAAGCACCATGCGCTGAACTTCATCCGGTTTCAAAGCGACGGTGACATTTTTGTTGGTGAGCTCTTCTTGCGAAGGATCTTCCAAACGATTCACTCGCGCAGTGGCTAATCGAGCATCGCGACCGACGGCGAGAATTCGCACATTTTGAAAAATGGTTCGAGTTTCCGCGCGCAACCTCGAGGTATCTTGCGCTCCCAAAATCGCAGCGGCCGCGCCACCTTTTTCAATTTCTACAGTGTTCACAAAAAGCGTTAACAGAACATCCACAAAGTGCCCCGGGCGAATCATTCCACCGACGCCAACCACATCTTGATCGTCGCGAATACCGACGGTCACAGCGCGCATGCCATCTGGAATTCGTCGATCAAGAGCGCTTTCATCGAAAGGAATAATTTTGGTTTTCAAAATCGGTTCACCTGCTGCGATGGTGGCGATCGCTACTTGTCCGACCACTTCTTCAAGGCGTCCGGCCACTTCCGGAGGAGCGTACTTCGCCGGGAACAATTCACCGACGATCATGGATTCATCGATCCGCACATTCGCCGGAATAGGACGAGTCGCTTTTACGACGTAAACTTTTTGTTTTTGGTCACCAATCTGCATATCCACGTACTTCAGCATGAACATCCAACACAAAAGAACCGCTAGACCCGCGACCCCTGCAGAAATGAGGACTGCTCTTCGATTTTCCATTCATCACCAGTCTATCAATGTCAAAATCGATGATTCCATGCGGCGAGGGCGCTCAAGTCTCTAATTTCCTTAGCGCATTGTGCCTCGGCAATCGCCGCGCTATTGCGGACTGTCCAGGGAAGCGGAGCTTCCCCAAACTTAATAACGACGAATGCCGTAATCATCGAACGCTTCATCGAGGCCCGCTCGAATGCGCTCAAAATATTCTTCCCGCTCCGCTACGACGCGCGCGTAATACTTGAGTTCTTGCTCCGGAGACATCGATCGCCATTGCCCCGCAGCATATTGATCTAACTTTGCCGCCGCATCTTCCATGCGCTTTTCATCGCGATCGGAAATCGCTTTTCGATCTTTCACCTCTTCTCGCATTCGAGTGGCCAGCTTCGCGGCATCTTCTTTCGAAATCCAATTGAACGTCCCCGTCTCCACCNNGCCTGCTTGTTTTCCCACTCCCATTGTTTCATGGCATCCGCGATATTTTTTTCCGCACGCGAGAATTTTTCCAAATTGGTAAGCTCTTCAAGTTGCTTATCGACTGCTTTATTAGAAGCTCGCGCACCGGTCGTGACCGCCGCCAAAACGGCGAAGGGATTATTTTGGGCCCGAGCTTTTTCCATCTCGCCAATTTCCTTCACGGTCTTGTCATTGTAGATAGCGTTGTTGATAAGTTCAGCAGCGTTACGACTGCCCGATCGCATGGCTTTTAAGTGTTGCTGGGCCATCGGATTGCTCTTCGTAAATTCCGTGAGATCATTTTTGAGCTTTTGAACAGCATCGATTCCCTTGTCGATGCGGGCTTCCAAAACAGGATCCCGCCAACCCGCAGGCTTCTTGGACATGTCGCCGATCGCCACCTGAGCATCGATCGCTGCCATCCATTTATTTCGCGTCTCTAAAATCACTTCTTTGGAAACACCATTGGCCTCCATGGTTGCGAGAGACTTATTCATTCCATCGTAGAGATAATTCATCTTCTGCTCTTGCGTGTTTGTGCGACTCACCATTTGGTGAATGCCGCTGTCCGTTACTTCGCGAAGGCCAGAAATGTTTAAACCCTTCGCATTCGTAAATTGAGGGTTCATCAGCGCACCCACGCCTTCCTTCATGGAGTTCGCCGCTTCTCCAAGAGCCTTTGGAACATTCGTAAGAGTGCTCATTCCGTTTTGAATGTTTTCTCCCAATTTATTTTCAAACCATTTTCCACTGCGCTCAGCAAATCCTGCGATTCCACCCTGCTGGGTTTTGATCGCCGCCATTTCTTTCGCCACCGTCCCCGTGGCAAACATTGCTCCACCGCCCATCATCATGTAGCCACCGACCGTGGGAGATTTTCCGCTGATGGTTTCAATGCCGGCCACAACCGCGCCCGTTGTGGTCGTAAGAAATCCAATTTTTTGAAACATGTTCATGTCTTTAAAAAGATTTCCGCCCGCTGCAAAATCGGGATTTGTAAATGCGCTTCCTAAACTACTCACGCCGGAGACGATGCCAGTTGCTGAATTGACCAGAGCCAGAGGCGCCGCGAGATCGGGCGCCACCGCGCTCACAATTTGAACCGCGGGAACCATCAACTCTTGAAACGCTCCTGTCAAATTGCCCACCTGGGTAAATGCATTCACCTCATTCAAATTCATTCCGATCTTATCGCCAGCCTTGATCAAGTTTGCGGGAGCTCCAAATGCGGCCATCGTAATGTCGAATCCCGGTCCCAAATCTTCGCCGGCAAATCCCGCGCCCATTTTTACGCCCTGTCCAATTTGGTAGACACCCTGTCCCGTATCGGCGATCAATCCGATACTTTGTTTAAAAGCAGGAGTGCCCGCTTGCGCGAGTCCCTTCAATCCGCCCGACCCGATTTCAGAGAGCGATCCTCCCAGCTGTTTGAACCCCTCCGCGGGCACCATCACGGGAGCCACGAGCATGTTGAGGGGACCAAATGCTGTGCCGTCCACAAAACTTCCGCCCAGCGAGAGAGGATTTTGTGTGATGCCATTCATGAAATTTGAAAATACATTTCCGCCCGATCCTGCCGCCGTGCTTGCGCCCGCCGAGGCCACGCCCTCCGCACCCGAAGGAGGCGGAGGAATTTTTCCAAAGAGTTGACTCAGAGAATCCGCACCGGCAGCCATGGCGATTTGAATGGCGGCAGCGATGGCCGCAGCAATGGCGCCGGAGTTATAAAAATTGGAACCATCGATGCTGCTCTCCAATTTTCGCGCCTCATTCGAAAGCGAAGGATCATTCTTCGCAATTTCGCGAATGCGGGCTTTTAGCGCATCTCGATTGTCCGTAAATCCTTTGAGCGGCGGAATCTTTCCCATGATCCCCTGCAATTTGGAGAGGTCATTTAAATGAAGGCTGCCGGTGTACATACCGGTCGCCGCAAAATCTCGGTCGCTCGCGCGAGTGGGACGATCGAGATCGATCGAACGGTTATGCGCAATTCCAAGCGTTTGCTCTAATGAGATTTCGATGAGCGGCTTGGCATTTCTATAATTCTGCCAAATCAGTTTAGTCTCGCCCTTAGGGAATCGATATTTGCTCCACATGGGATCCTCTTTGGTGGGAGCATTCACATCCACTTCAAGCTCGCCCTTCATGGCATCTGAAAAGGTCTTCACCTTTTCCATGTCGACCATCGTACCGGCAGTTTTGCGGCCCAGCCTAAAAATCACTTGAGAGTTTTTATTTTTTACATCGTCCTTGCCGTGAGCGGCAGCGCCGTAGTTCGAGTAATTTCCCAGCTCAATGAAGGCTTGGGTGCGAACGAGCATGGTTTGCTTTTGAGAAATATCAAAAAGCGAGAAGTAGTACCAAGCCATCACCAACATGCCTGCAATGAATGGCAAGAAAAGCGCGATCTCCAGAACGACCTGCCCGCGCTTCGCAACATTTAAGATTTTTCTTCGTTCACACATTTTCGGTTCGGACTTTCCTTAATGCAAAAACTTTTGAATCACGGCCTCGGGATCCTCTTTGGGCTGGCCCGAATTGCTCACCGCTCCAAACATCCGCATGTAATCAAATAAATTCCCAAAATCCTCTCGCACAGGAAGCATGCGCGGATCCAAAAGAAGTCGCCGAATGCTCTGCAGGCGCACGCCATTTGGAGGTGAATTGAAGTCCGCCAGACTTCCACCAAAAGGCTCTGCCGCTGAGATCGCGACCAATCGGGTTTTCTTGGGAAAGAGCGAGCCCTTCGCGCCCAAAGAATTTTCCAAATTCATGAAACTTCCGCTTTTTGGATACCATNNCCGTGAAAGGATCGGGTTTAAATTCATTCTGAACAAATTGAAGTCGAATCCCATTTGCCTTGGGACCTACGATGGGCTCCAGCGATCCAATGTTGCCGCTGCTCTTTGGCAACTTCGATCGGACGAAGGCCGCCATCGCAAGACCGTAACCAATCGGGCCATCGCCCCCACTGCCATTCACTTGGCAGTAATAATCCGGTGTCATCCCTGCGGAAACGGGGTTCATGTCAAAACAAGCTGGGCCGTAAAACACATAGGCATGGGGGACCGCGCCCACCACATTCGCAAGATACATCCCTTTCGACGTGTTGAAGGTGAGAATTGCGTTTTTCGCATCGCCACTGGTGCCAGCTTTGCTTTTCCCCGAACCGTCTTTCAAATATTTGAGAACATCGGCAATTTTATTCGTGGTCTTACTTCCAAATTGAGAATCGCCCATGGCGAGTTCGGGAATGTTCAATTCCAACGTTTTTTCCGCGGCCAAGCGAGATGCCTCAGGAAGTTTTTCTAAAATAGTGTAAATTTTGGCGCGCATCCCCTCAATGTCTTCTGCAGCTGCTCGATACAATTTGGCCGCATATTTCGAATTGGCGTAACTGGCCGCCGCACAAAGTGATGCGCAAGTTGCAATGTTGGCCACGGTCGGCATAGCAAATCCTGGAGCAGGGGCGATCCACCCAAACTGCAGCTCATCCAGCAACTTCAAGTAGCGCTTGTAAATTTGCATATTGAGCGACTTGATGGAGTCTTCATTGGAGCCACTGATCTTTCGCTCGGAATTTCCTTCATTACCCATGTAACTCGCCTGCACACTGGCTGCCGCATAAGATGCCATGTCCACCGCTGACTGCAGACGCATCTTTTGATACACGAGCATGCCGGAGTTAATGATCATCATGAGAAATCCGAGCATGATCGCCAGCGTGAGCACGAAAAAAATCACGGCCACGCCCTTCGAATCTTTTGTGCGGAGGAGGGCTGGCTTAATTGCCATTTTTATCCTCCTCAAATTGTTTTGGCTTTTTTTCGTCCTCTTTAAATTTGGATTTGAGTCCGGGATTTAAAAGCACAGGAACAAACACTTCATCCACATAGATTTTGGATTTTCCTTGAGCCGAATTAAAGACGCCGAAGGGGTTAAACAAAATCGGCTTTTTATATTGCATGGAAAGAATTCCATATTGCAGCGGCGATCGACCGCGCTCGGTGTAGGCCCTTTCCACCTTGTTGAGATCGGTCTCTTTTTTTCCGCTCAGCGCAGAAGTTAAACTGGATTGATCTTCGCCGAAGGGTTGAAAGCGAATCGCATCGCCGACGTTGAAATTTTTATATTTGCGCTTTCCTTCCATGCAGCGAGAGGAGGTAACGCTTAAAAGATTATCTTCATCCGGCTTTTCCGGGCGCTTCTCGGCTTCGCCATCGGGAACGGTCACCCAAGGAAGCGCACAGGTGAAAATATCTTCGGCCACCATGTAGGGGGCGGCCACGGTCACCTTATCCATAAAGGGGGTAATTTTTCCTTTGGCGTCTTTGGTTTCGTAGACATTTAGCTCCTCGGGGCTATCCACGCGATCGTAATCGCCCATCACTTGATACGATCTCGCCGCCATGAAAGCGGAATATGTGGCAATGTTCTTGGTGTGGAAGATGATTCCAAAGTTCACGATGGTGAAAACCAGAAAAATCAGAAATGTAAAAACAAAGGCCGTCTCTAGAACCATCTGCCCCCGAGAACGGCCTTTAAATCTTTTGATCATAAACGAAGTGGAAGAAGCGAAAATCGGAGTAAGTGAAAACATTCTTACGTCCTCCCTTTTCAGCTAACACTTCGATTATTTTTTGTAGGTAGCGTTACCCTTGGTCAGTTGATCGTTGATGTTAGAAAGCATGCTACCGCGAATTGCTTCTTGAACGTTCTTTCCAACCGTATTCCATGCCGCCATGATGACGAGCGAGATGGCCGCTACTACGAGCGCATATTCCAACGCCGTTTGTCCTTTAGAATTCTTTTTCTTGGATTGCCTTCGAATAAGGGCAGTCAATTTTTTCATCGTTTTCAATCTCCGTTTTTCCTAATGGTTTCGCTTGTTTCAATAAGCGGCGCCCCCTTATGGGCTCCACTTGCTCTGTTAAATTGCAAATTCCATCCCTCCTAAAACCGCGTAATGATGGGTTTTATAG
>DDSI01000024.1 GCA_002343335.1 Bacteriovoracaceae bacterium UBA2394 | reverse complement strand
TTTGTGCAGCATACGGCGGAGTTTTTAGCAAAATTAAGAGGAATTCCCACGGCCGATTTCATCTCTCAAACTACGGCAAATGCAAAACGCGTCTTTAAACGGATTTCCGGCTAGCATTGAGCTTCATGAGCGCGAACCATACGATGCAACCCAGAACAACGGCCATCGAAACGATTTGAGACGTCGAAATACTTCCACCGGCATAAACGCCACGATCTAAATCTCCTCGAAGAAACTCGATCGCAAATCGAAAGATTGAATACAAGATGAGCATCCATACAAAACTAGAGCCCGACATTCTCGTCGGACCCTTTACAAATTTGTGAAAAACCATCGCTAAAAGAAATGTAAATATCATTTCGAGAGCTTGCGTGGGATGAAGCGGAACATGAAGTGGCGCTGCGGACCGAGGATCCGTGAAAATCATTCCCCAACTCCAATCGGTGACCGACCCATGGCAACAACCCGCCGCAAGGCAGGCCATACGCCCGATAGCAATTCCCAGAAAAACGCAAGGTCCTGTGAGATCGCCCCACGCGCCGATCGGCTCCTTAAGGTATTTCAAAAATAAATACCCCGCTAAAATTCCAAAGAGAATCTCGCCATAGAGCACGAATCCGCCCTGCCAGAGATAAAAAACTCGGATAGGATGGGCGAGATAATAATCCGGGGCTTCAAAAAAAATATGAAAAATTCTCGCGCCCGCTACGCCGGCGACAAATACCGTGATTCCAAAATCGACGACTCGCACAGGAGAAAGATGAAATGTCTGAGCGCGCCTTGTTCCTAAAATGATCGCACCCAAAAGTCCTAGGAGAAAGAGAACGTAATAGGTCGGAGTCTCTAAAGCCGTATGAGGAAATAAGAATGGAAGCACGACACTATTGTACGCCGGAATAGGATTAGGCGGGCTTTTTTCTTCGAAGCGGCAAAAAATGAAGAATCAAAATCGTCACACCCACTGAAATGGCCGTATCGGCAATGTTAAATGCAGGCCAACGATATTGTTGATAATAGGCGAGGAGAAAATCCGTTACCTCTCCAAAAATCACTCTATCCAAAAGATTTCCAAGCGCACCACCGAGAATTAAACTGAGCCCCACGCGCTGCCACTTTTCTCGTTTCTCCGTGGTGCCCAACCAATAGAGTAATAGATAAAGACAGATCACACTCACCGCTCCAAAGAAAAAGAGCCGGAAGACCCACGAAGAATCATGAAACATACCAAAGGCAGCGCCTTTGTTTTTCGTGTGCGTAAAACTAAATCCCGGAAAGAGGTCGATTTGATCAAAAAGGGGAATCATCTTCACAACCATGAGCTTCGTCACCTGATCGACAATGAAAATTCCAATCGCTATGACGAGATGCATTGGTGCGAGAGCAGCTTTCCAAGAAAATTGAATGTTCATTAGCAAACCTTTCTGCAGGATTTCAATGCGACCGCAATACGGCGCTTTAGTTTTTCGTGAAATTCTTTGGTCTTTGTTGAATTGGAAAACGACTTAATACTCCCGTCGCTAAATCGCACTTCTGTTACGGGAACAATCTCTTTAAACGTGGACAGCGCAAAAACTTCTTCTGCTTTTTTTAAATCGGATTCGGTGTAGTGGCCCTCCACCATTCCCCCATCACAATCGAGACAGAGCTTGCGTGTGATGCCATAGAGTATTCCGCTTCCCGTGGCTGGCGTGACGATCTTGCCGTTTGAAATCCAACCAATATTGCTGGTAGTAAGTTCAGCAACTTCTCCCTTTGAATTGAGCAAAATGGCATCGTCATAGCCGAGCTCAATGGCTTCATGAAAAGCGAGAACTGCATTGAGATAGTTTCCACTTTTTATAGCGGGATCGAGAGATTCAATCGTTAAACGCTGAATCTTCGTGACGGCCAATCTCAACGGCTTCAAATGAACTCCTGCGTCAAAGGGCCATGCAGCCATGTAGATCACGGGCTTGGTACAGGAGCGAGGATCAATATGCAGCTTTCCCACCCCCCGGGTCACAAAAATGCGTATGGCGGCATTAGGCTCTCCAAGTTGAGCCAAAAGTGCGTCGGCGCGCTTCGCAATCTCGGGAAGTAAGGGCTCTAGGGGCAGTGCCAGACGTCGCGCACTTTGAGCGAGGCGGTCCATATGTTCCTGCCATCCAAAGAGAAGCCCATCGTATGTTCTTAAAACTTCGTAAATGGAGTCCCCAAAGAGAAAGCCATGGTCCAACAACGAAATTCTGGGCGCTTGATCGGAGATTCGCCCCTCCGCGTCCGAGAAAAGCACGGTAGATCAACGATCCAACAAAGCTCCCGCTTTATGCAAGTCGAAAACCTCGAACTACCTACTCAATAGTTGATCAATCGCCATTACGAACGCAAGATGCACCCTATCTATGAATAAAGCACCTCAACACGGCCCTTCACGTTCCTCGCTTGGTCTCAGTTTGAAAATCGTCGCGGTTCTCGGCCTAGCGATGGTTTTTGCGAGATGCGGGGAGGAATCTTCAATCGATCCTACGTTCACCAGTTTGCATTCCAATTTTTTTAATTCATGCGCGACCTCAGGCTGCCATCTGCCCGGAACCGATGTGTATACCAATAAGGTGGCTATGGATTTGAGCGGCTCCAAAAATGAAATCTATGCTGTTTTGACAGCGACTGATGTGGATTACATTTCCAACAATGGCTGCGACGGAACGCCCTTTATCAAAGCTAATGATTATGCAGGATCGATTGTAAAGGCGATGGCAGGAACCGACTCCGAACGAACGGAATTTACGGATGCCAATCCCTCATGCACACCCACCCGCTTCGGAGACTTGTGTCCTAAAACGATCAGTTCGCAAGTGAAATCGGCCATTCAAACGTGGGTCTCTAACGGCGCCGCCAACGATTAAAATTTTCGAACAGCCCTTCAAGTGGGATGACAGGTAGTTTTTCCGCAGGGGTGTAGACGGAAAGAGTTCGGATGAAGCTCATCTGGCGGCGAGATGTATCGTAGAGCATCGGGGACCTATTTCGCCAGATGGAGGCGGTTGAACAAGACGTTTAGCCGCCAGCAACGGGCCGTACTTCAGACGAATTCTTGCAGTCTGCGTGCCGGCGGGAGAACTTACTTCCCCCACTTCTCATGCATTCGATTGAGCTTCGAATACATCGGCACCGCCTTTAATTCCGGCGCATCGAGGAGTGCTTGCACAGTCTTTTGAGAGAGATCCTTTGCCTGATCCAAAGCCTTTGGCGCTTTCACTTGCGCGAGCGCAGAATAATAATTCGACAAGCCCTTGGCATAAGCCTCATCCAGAGGATTAGCCGTCGCCTCCTGCAAGGCGGCAAGATCCCCGAGTGTTTTTTCAAGCGATGCCATCGACTGTTTCCCTGACGGATCTTGGGCCATTTGCATTTCCGCCATTTGATTGCGAATCTGAATCTTCGTTCGGAGCCAGTCCTCTTTTTTCAAGAGAAGCGCGCTTAGATTGTCTTCTTGCGACTCAAACATTTTTAAACGCTTCTCAAGGACTGCAAGTCGGGACTTCGGTTGCGCTTCCATCTGGGCCAAAAATCCAAGCGCTAACATTTGATAATGGACTAAAGGCAGTCCGTAGCCAGGACGAGCGTCCGTCACTGCAAACTCCTTCAACTCCATGATCGGCTTCAGCACCTTTGTACTTTCATTCACGCGACCGAGTTTGAAGAGAGTAAAGCCATAGCCCATTCGGGTTCGAACAACATCCGGGCTCGTCCCCTGTAGGGCCTTCGGACGGAGCTTTAAAAACTCTGAGTAAGCCCACTCCGATTTTCCAAAATCTTTAGCCTGTCCGAAATAGAACCCCGCCTTCTCAAAAAACTCGGGATAGATTTGAGAAGCCTTGGACTTCGCCAAAAAATCTGTCACTGCGGTCGCAGCGGCATCATTTTGCCGATTGTAAAAAAGTGCTTTGGAATACGCCCAAGCAAATGCAGCTTCTTCGGCGGTGTCTTCAAAATATTTTTCCTTTCGAAGTTCAAGAAAGGCCAAGGATTGACCATGGTTCTCCGCCAATTGATGGAGCAAACCCAAATTCATGAGCAGGTTCGTGCTAAGGCGTTCATTGTCAGCTGATAAATCCAACGAGAGCATGTAATATCGGTGCGCTTTTTGAAAAAGACCTGCATCTCCACCCCCGCTTTGCACGTCCGATCGATAAATGGCGTGAGCCAAAAATCCCATCAACATCAATCGAAGTGCTGGATTTCCTCCTTTGAGATCCATCCCCTCGAGTCGTTCCAAGGCACTTTCCGCCGATTCTCGGTTCAGGATCCCCTGAGCTGAGGCGGTTAAAACATCGATGAGGCTTGAAACGTAATTATAATTCTCCGCGATGTAGCCTTCCTTTTTCAAACGCCCATAGGTTTCGTCGATTTCCTTTCGGCGGTTTTCCTTCAACCTCGCTGCGACAAATCCATGGTGAGCTTCCAAATCATCGGTGAGCCGCATGGTCACGCCAAACTGATCTCCTGCGAACGAAGTTCTTTGACCGGCATAAAAACCATAGGCTCGCTCTAGTCCCACGTTCAGTGCCTGCTTTCGAGCATAGGCATATTCCAAGTCCTCCTTCAGTGCGACGTTGAGCCAGCGCGCAGAAATGAAATCCATGTAATTCCAGTAGCTCTTGCTCATGAATTTCAAAACGGACCGAGTCATCATGGCTCGATAAAGGAAATATCTGGACCGAGTTTCAGTGAGCTTCGTCTGAAGTTCCGTGTAGGCTTTTTGATTTCCAGGATCTTTTACATCATCGCTTTTAATGCGACTCACCGCGAGATCGAGGTCAATCATCTGAGCAAGGGGATCGTCTTTTGCCTTCACCTGATTGCGAACACGCCTCAACATCTGAATGCGATCGCCTTCGTTTTTAGTAAAGTCACTCGCCACTAAATATTCGTAGGCATAATAAACACGCGCCTGCTCATCCAAAATTTTCACTTGAGATAAACGCGCTCTGCGTTCGGCCCAATTTCCCTC
>DDSI01000129.1 GCA_002343335.1 Bacteriovoracaceae bacterium UBA2394 | reverse complement strand
TTTTTGGTCCGAAGCACAATTTCTTGAGATACGGTAACTGGTCGACCCCTAAGAGAATTTTATGTTTGGTGCGCTGTTTTCCCATGAAGAAGTACATCCAATATAACCGTTTTTTGAGGGAGGCTCCGCCTTTCTTCTCGCTTTAGAGTGGGTGCTTTGCTAGCGTGAACGCATTGCTGACAGGGGGTGTCAGCACGATGAGTCAATAGGGTGGCTCGTCAGTCGCAAGGCAGAGGGGGCCGAGCACGTGAGGGGAAAATCTTTAAATTGGAAAGTCGGATTAGGCGGTATGGCTTTAAGCCTGCTGATGAATTTCGTCGGCTCATCGGTGGAGGCGGCTCCAAGCGCGACATGCACAGGCTCGAAGCGTGCTCTAGTGGTGCAGGGACTTTTGCCCAAACGGTTTCGTGGCGGATTTGAAAATACAACGCTGGAGCTCATGAAGGATTTAACGGCGCGTGGATATTCTGTGGAGTTTTTAAGAGAACCTTCTTGGAGTGATGTGCGTGAGAGAATGATCGACAATCCGTGTCTTGCCGCGTTTGGATTTGTGGGCGAGGGGGTCGAAGATGATTCCGCCACCTCCAATGTGAATGATCGCGAATATGATTTGATGTATTTGCGCGAGAACGAAGGAATTTTTGCGAATGATGTGCGCGGGTGGCTGAACGGAAAGTCGCTGGAAGTAGTCGTCATTCATGCCTGCCAACAGGGTGCGCAGAACAATCGGATGAAGTGGCTTAACGCCTTCGGTTTTCCGACGAAGACATTTAAGGCTTGGGCCTACAATGTCCGTTCCTACGACACCTATTGGTGGCAATATTTTTGGAACTAATGACACTTAATATGATAGGTCTGTCCCACGAGTCGCGGACC
Organism: Bacteriovoracaceae bacterium UBA2394; assembly: GCA_002343335.1. Taxonomy (GTDB): domain Bacteria; phylum Bdellovibrionota; class UBA2394; order UBA2394; family UBA2394; genus UBA2394. The sequence continues at coordinate 2,950 of DDSI01000129.1, read as the reverse complement.
GCTCGGCGTGGTGAGCGTTCCCAAGGGTTCCGCGCCCAAAGAAGTTGAAAAATCGGACATAGAAACTTCATACGCAGTGAATAGCGAATCCTCGGGAACGGTTTGTTTAAATTTGAATCGCAAATAAGTGATTCGGGTAAATTTCAGTTCTTCCATCCACCCCCCTAGAATCGGCGTCTTTGATCCGGTGAGATACAATTTTCCAATTCCATTCGATCTATGTGATTGATTGTAGGAATCAGCGCTGCCGGGTTCGTCGCCAGTTTTATACATGACGATCGTGGCAATCGGTCGGTAGGTTTGCGTCTCGTAGCAGGCATAGACCTTCGTGGGCGCTGGTGGCGGCTCCGTCGGTTCCGTTTGTTGTAAAAGGCTCATCATGAGCAATAGTGCGGCGTTCATATACTCTCTCCTCCAAATTTATATTTCGTTCCTGAGAGCACCTTAGGTCATGACGAGATCATCAACTAAATTAATTGTTTTTATAGAATGAGTAATTTAACTGATACCTCATGCAGCTTTCTTCACTATCGCTCGAAGCTTTTTACACCTGTGCTCAGGTGAAGACGACGATTGAGGCGGCCCGCCGATTGCATCTCACGCAAAGCGCGGTTTCGCAGCGCTTAAAACGCTTGGAAGACGAGCTCCAATGCTCGCTCTTCGTGCGCCGAAGGGACGGACTCACGCTGACGGACGCGGGCCATCGATTGCTTCGATACTGCGAACAGCATCGCGCGATGGAGATGGAAACTTTGGGATCTCTCAGAAGCGGGGAGCGGGAGCTTGCGGGGCTCATCCGTGTTGCGGGGTTTTCTTCTGTGCTTCGATCGGTCATTGTTCCTGCTCTCGCACCATTTCTTAGGGCCAATCCAAAGATCGAATGCCAATTTCGAAGTTATGAAGTCGTGGATTTGCCCAAGGCCTTGGAAGAGTCGGCGGCGGATATGATCATTATGGACTCTCGACTCTCGAAAAAGGGTGTCGTCGAACATCTCCTTGGAAAAGAGGAGTATGTCGTAGTCGAATCCAGCCGCTGGAAGACATCGGAAGACTTTTATTTGGATCACGGTCCCGACGATAATGCGACGGAATCATTTTTCAGAAAACAAAAGCGTGTCCCACCATTTTACAGACGCGGATTTATGGGAGACGTGTACGGAATTTTAGACGGCGTCGAGCAGGGCCTGGGCCGAGCCGTAATGTCGAAGCATCTGGTGACCAAAAAACACCGAGTAAAAATTTTGAGAGGCTACGAGAAATATGAGCGGGAGGTTGTGCTGCATTTTTTCGAACAGAATTATTATCCTAAAATTCAAAATGCGATTGTGCACGAGTTGCGCACAGGATGTTCAAGACTGCTGAGGTAAAGTTCAATGTTTCAGACGGCTTACCGACGATTCTTTCGGGTTTCCTCGAATAAGTTATAATTTTTACATCGAAGGGGAGTTCATGAATAGAATCGCTTTTTCTGTTTTTGTAACGATCTGCATTTTTTCTTACATCGACGCCTATGCGGGGCCGGTTGTCGCCGAAGATATCAACAAAATTAAAGAGCTCAATGATAGGTGGCGAAGTGCTAAGGCGATTTGTCAGGCCCTTCATGCTGAAGTTGAAAACCCTGCGCCCGGGACACCCAAGGCCGAACGATGCGATATCGCGTTTGAGGCTTACGAGGATTGTCGTAAATTTACTGATGCCGCTATTGCGCTGGTCGACTATGCGAAAGCGCATCGGGATAATGCGAATGATTGCTCTGGGCTGGAGACAACGCTGAAAAGTGGGGAAGCGGCGGCGAAATATAAATCGGACGGCTGCAATTTGGGGTGCGCAAGAGGCTTTTTTTACGAAGAGTGTGGAGAGGATTCTGATATCTTACTTAGTATTTCGTATCCGATAGGTGTGCCGGGTGTACAAAACTACGTGGAACTAGCCAGTTGTTATGACTCTCGACTCGGCATGAGAGATGGTAATTTTGTCTGCTTAAACTGTCCCGGTCGAGCTCGCCCACCTACGAGAGATCCTGATCGTCCACCTAGTCGCAGTCCATTCGAGCCATAAGGCTTTTGAATTAAAGAACCGAGACGGCTTTCAACCAACGCGCGTATGCGTCTTGATAACTTTTTGAATTCTCCGGCTTAAATTCGCGCTCCAATTTCCAGAGAGCGGCGACATCATCAAGTGAAAGTAGATTCGCACTCACGCCCGCAAGGAGCGCCACGCCGGTGGCGGTCGCCTCCAGATTTACAGGTCTTCGAATTTTTTGATTGAGCACATCGGCTTGAATTTGCATGAGCAGGTTATTTTGAACGGCTCCGCCATCCACTCGCCAATCCACCTTGATACCTTTAGCATCTTTTTTCATCGCTTCCACTAGGGCGCGATTTTGAAAACACAGCGCTTCAAGGGAGGCGCGCGCAAGATGTCTGCGATCCGATCCGCGAGTGAGGCCCATGATCGCGCCGCGTGCATTCGGCTTCCAAAACGGAGCGCCCATTCCGGCGAGTGCCGGAATGACGACGACGCCTTCGGAGCTTTTCACACTCGAAGCTAGGGTTTCAGATTCCGCAGAGCTTTCAATCATTTTCAATTGATCGCGCAACCATTGAATCCATGCTCCGCAAATGAACGCACTTCCTTCGAGTGCGTATAACTTCTTTCCATTCGACCACTGAAGCGCGAGTGTGGAGACTAAGTGATTTTTTGAAATGCTCAATCGCGATCCAGTATTCAATAAAATAAATGAGCCGGTGCCGTAGGTAATTTTTCCGGCGCCCGCATTCCACCCCGCCTGGCCAAAGAGAGCGGCCTGTTGATCGCCGAGGCAAGCCTTCACCGGAATGCCATCGGGTAAAAATTTACAGCCCCTTGTTTTGAGAGTGAATCCCTCCGAAGGAATTACTTCCGGACAGAGATTGGCTGGCACCCCATAAATTTTTAAAAGAGTGGGATC
>DDSI01000261.1 GCA_002343335.1 Bacteriovoracaceae bacterium UBA2394 | reverse complement strand
CGCCTATCTGCACTATCCCCTTTGTAAGCACCATTGCTCCTACTGCGATTTCAACGTGGTAAGTCTTTCCCGCGCTCGAAAAACCACCGGCGAGGATCTGGATCAATTTTGGATCACGAGCATCCATAGACATTTTAAAGCTTGGTCGAGCGCCTTCGAGCACAATCCTCGGCAGCCGATCCTCCGCGGACTGTATTTCGGCGGAGGAACGCCAAGCCTCATGAAATCGGAATCGATCGAAGAAGTTATAAATCTTTTCCGAAGCTATTACGAATTCTCCCCAGAGATCGAAATCACCCTCGAAGCAAATCCTGAAACTCTTACGCCTCAGGGACTTGATGCGATTCGTGCTTCTGGTGTGAATCGTTTGAGCATCGGCATTCAATCGTTTCAAAGCCCTCATCTTCGTCGACTGGAGAGATTGAGCACAGCCGAAGCGATCGAGAAAATTATTCCGGAAGTGCAATGTCGATTTGAAAATTTCAGTTTGGACCTCATGATGGGCATTCCCGATCAAACCGCTGAATCCTTTGAAACCGATCTCCAGAGAATTCTGGAGATTGAGCCGCCGCATGTATCTATCTACATTCTGACCCTGAAAGAAAATCACGTTTGGAAAACTCATCGATCGATGGCCCATCGATTGGGAACCTCGGAATTTGTGGAGAGAATCTACTTAAGGCTCTGCCAGGCGCTGGCCGAGAAAAGTTATCAGCATTATGAAGTTTCGAATTTCGCAAAATTGGGTTTCCAGAGTCGACACAACTCCAACTATTGGAATGTCGATTCTAGTTATCTTGGCTTAGGACCCGGAGCGCATGGCTATCTCAAGCAAAATTCCGGAGAGAAATTCCGGTATGAAAATATCTCAGATATCAAAGGGTGGTCCGAGCATTCGGAAGGGGTTGATGAATTCGCTGTCGAGAAACTCACTCCCGCACAATCGCAAATGGAAGAACTCTACCTCTTCCTTCGCACTCGCCGACCGATTGCGATTGATCGTTTGGACCCTCGTTCGATTGACGCTCTGCTCAAAGAACAAAAGGTTGAAGTCACAGCCAATACTTTGACGCTGAGCGAACCAGGGTGGCTTCTGCTTGAATCCATTGCAGAGCGTCTCATTCCCTAAAAAGGCTCCCCCGAAGCCGTAATTTGAAATTTCAGGCTAAAATAGACTGTTCTTGGGGAAACTATGAGCGCTTCAAATAAGGGGAAAAAACCATCCAAAGCGGATCGTCTCATTGAAGAGGCAGTGAAAGCTGTTGAGGCTGAGGAGCGTTTGCAAGCGAACAGAACGGGAATGATCGATCTAGACGCTCCAGGGGATGAATCCCAAGAAATCGCAGAGAAGAAAAATCCCACAACGACCGGGCCCGTCGCGCGAATTGATTTACAGCAATATGTAGAGAAAGAGGCATACCTTCGACTCGCTGCTGATTACGAAAATTTTCGAAAGCGCGCACAGCGGGATCGCGTCGATGCTGAACGATCTGGTCGAGAAAGAATTCTTCGAGGGTTTCTAGAGATTTTGGATAACTTAGAACGCGGCCTTTCCCAATCGAAGGAAGACAATTCGCCAGTGGCCGAAGGTATGCGCATGGTGCTTTCGCAATGTGAAAATTGGTTGCGAAGCGAAGGGCTCGAGCGTGTCGTGACTGTCGGTCAACCGTTCGATCCAGCGCTTCATGAAGCCATCTCGCAGCGTGAGGACGCCGATGCTGAGTCAGGAACAATTTTGGAAGAAGCCAAACGGGGATACAAGTGGCACGACCGGTTACTTCGACCAGCTTGTGTCGTCGTTTGTAAAAATGAAACCAAATCCACGGGGGAAAAAGAATGAGTGGATCAGGGCGAGTCATCGGAATCGATTTAGGAACTACGAACTCCTGCGTCTGTTTGCTTGAAAATGGCAAACCGGTAGTCATCCCCAATTCAGAAGGTGCGCGAACTACACCCTCGATTGTGGCATTTACAAAATCCAATGAACGATTGGTTGGCCAAATGGCGAAACGTCAGGCCGTTACGAACTCGTCCCGCACGGTGCACGCCGTAAAGCGATTGATCGGACGCAAATTTGACGACGCGATGGTTACTAAGTCTCGCGAAGTTCTCCCCTATTCGATTAGCCAGGCAAAAAATGGAGATGCCTGGGTGAAGATCGATACGACAGAGCACAGTCCGAGCGAGATTTCTTCGATGGTTCTTAAAAAGATGAAGGAAATTGCAGAGGATTACGTGGGCCAACCTGTGACGGATGCCGTGATTACCGTCCCCGCTTATTTCAATGATGCTCAACGCCAGGCCACAAAGGATGCGGGCCGCATCTCCGGGTTGAATGTCTTACGAATTTTAAATGAGCCCACCGCGGCGGCCCTCGCCTACGGGTTGGATAAAGAAGGCGCTGAAAGAATTGCCGTCTTCGATCTTGGCGGAGGAACGTTCGATATCTCGGTCCTCGAATTGAATGATGGCGTGTATCAAGTGAAGTCCACCAACGGCGATACTTTCCTTGGAGGCGAGGACTTTGATCATCAGATCATGATGTTTCTGATTGAAAAGTTTAAGGCCATCGAAAATATCGATCTTTCGAAAGATCAATTGGCACTTCAACGCATTAAAGAAGCTGCCGAAAAAGCGAAGCACGAACTTTCTTCTTCGGAAGAGACGGAAGTGGAGTTGCCTTTCATCACCGCAGTCGATGGAAACCCTCGACACTTGAAGCAAAAAATCACTCGCCCTGTTTTAAACGAACTCTGCAAGGAGCTCATTGAGCGCCTAGCGCAACCTTGCGTCACTGCGATGGCCGATGCAAAATTACAGCCCGATCAAATTCACAAAGTCCTATTGGTGGGCGGCATGACTCGCATGCCAGCCGTTCAAGCTAAGGTGGCTGAGATCTTTGGCAAACCTGGAGATTTTACGATTAATCCCGATGAAGTCGTTGCGATTGGCGCCGCCATTCAAGGGGGTGTGATCACCGGAGAAGTTTCCAATGTCATTCTTCTCGATGTCACTCCTCTTTCGCTAGGGGTTGAAACGGCTGGAGGCGTCTTCACGAAAATTATTGAAAAAAATACGGCCATTCCGACACTGAAATCAAAGACCTTTACCACCGCGCAAGATAATCAAAACTTTGTAAGCGTCCACGTCTTACAGGGGGAACGGGAATTATCTGCGCACAATAAAACATTGGCTAAATTTGATCTCTCTGACATCCCACCCGCCCCACGCGGCGTGCCGCAAATTGAAGTGACCTTTAGCATTGATTCGAACGGAATAGTAAGCGTGAAAGCGCAAGACATGGGCACAGGAAAGGAACAAGCCATTCGGGTCACAGCGTCGAGCGGTCTTTCCGAAAATGAAATCAAAAAAATTATCACCGAAGCTGAAGCGCATGCTGAATCTGATGCAAAGCAGAAAGAACTCACCGAGGCCAAACTCGACTTGGAAGGTCTGATTTTCACTTCAGAAAAATCTGTCAATGAATTCCAAGAAGGGCTACCTTCTGAATTGGCGGAACGCTCGATTCAGGCCCTCGCAAATGCCAAAAAAGCACTGGAGGCCGACGATATATTGATCGTGCAATCTGCCAAGGACGAACTAAATGAGGCGGCTCATGCAATGGCAGAACATATTTACGGTCAGTTCACTCAATCGGCAGATAAATCTTCCTAAGATTTTCCGATCACAATTTTTCTTTGGCACACTGATGCTGGCAGCCATGCTGTGCTTGCAATCTTGCGCTGGCAAGTTCGGTGGCGGACGCGCGGAGCAGCTTCCTCCTGGAGCTCAAAGCCAGTCTTCCATGGATACTTTGCTGCAAGGAATTCGTTATCTACGAGAG
>DDSI01000163.1 GCA_002343335.1 Bacteriovoracaceae bacterium UBA2394 | reverse complement strand
ACCGATACCAGTGGCGGGGAGCATGGCATTCGAGCTCAAGGCTCTACGGAATTTGCCTACGGCCATAACACGATTTTGAAACCCAATGCCAAAAATGGAAAACATTGCTTTACCATTCGAGCGAAAGGAGCTGGAAGTCTGGCGTCGCGATGGAATTCAGTGTTCGATAACTTTTTCCAAAACACTTCTGATAATAAAAATTGGACCGTTCACCTCGGGCCTCAGGACTCTGCAAACCCAACCCAAACGGTTCAAACGACCCGGATGGAAGACAACGATATTAAAAGTTTCATCGCTCCCGCCATACGAGTCGAAGGGCCCAGCAATACGATTCGCATCAATGATCTTCGAACCAATTCCTCCTCCTGCGTTTCTATTGCAAAGAAATGCACCGGCTGCCCCGATCCCGTCGATGTCGTCGTCGAAAATAACGCCTGCGGTCGATAAGCAGGGTTTCCACGTATGAGCGCTCTCTCTTAGCTTGAGACATCGGCTCAATCGTTATCGAGAACGTTCTTCCCCTCCTTCGCTTTGTCTTTAATGATGTCTTTGGTTTCTTCAGCGCGATTCTTCAGCTTTTCATCCAAGCAGTTCTTATCCGTGGCCTCACAAATTTTCTCCTCTACGCGATTCATTCCACGTTTCGTGGCCCGTTTGGCATCGTTTGCTTTTTCTTCGACCTTTTCGCCAACAGTTTCTGCTGCGGAAAGGAGCGCTGGAGTGGATGTTAGAATTAAAGTGGTAAAAATAGTCATTTTCATTTCTCGATTGTTGGCTGATTCCTACTTGCCGTCACCTGACTTTCGTTGAACTAGTCCGTATCAAGCATTACAATGCGAGTTCTCAATGCTGAGGAGGGTGAAGTTACACAAACAGTTTTCCGAGCACCTACCCATGATTGTTATTCTAATCATGGCAGCAGTGCTGCATTCTCGAGCCATAGGCATTCCGATTTCCGCAACAGTTTGGGACAATCTGACCTCTAATCCCGCGCAGGCTGGACTCTCGTCATTTTTTTCAAATTTTATGTCCCTGAAAGGCCTCCTTCAAAGACCCCTCAGTGTTTTTAGTTTTGCAGCAACATTTGAATTTTTTAAGGAGCCAACGGTTGCCCATCGATTCATCAATTTTCTGTTTCATCTCGCGAGCGGTCTTCTCATTTACATTCTCGCTCGGACCTACCAGTTGAAATGGCCGTGGCTCGCGGCACTCCTATTTTTAGTTCATCCCTTAAGCACCGCCGTCACTTCTCAGCTCCTCGGAAGATCCTACGCGATGGCAACGTTCTTTTTCATCTCAGCCCTGATCCTCCTGGAAAGATCACGAAGCCAAAAAATTAAGGAGCCCCTTGCAAGTCTATTTATTTTTTTGCTGATAGCCTGCGCTGTATTTAGCAAGCAAACCTTCGTGATCATCCCTTTAATCTTTCTTTGGAGACGGTTCTCACTTTTCTCACCGAAGGGATCTGCTCTCTTCATAGAAAGCAAAGCGCTGCTCGCCGCCCTCGTAGTCATAGGTTTGATCTTCATCTGGTTATATGCTTTGCCGCTATCCGCGACGGCAGGAGCAAATCGAAATACCACCATCACGTCGCTTGAATACTTCATTTCACAATTGGGAAATTGGCATAACATCTTAGGGCTTTACCTCGCGCCTTATCGTCTCGCTTTCAACAATCCCTATCCATTTTTCAAATCACTCTGGAACCCTCACGTTTTAACCGGCGCCATTTTCTTGGGCGCGTTCATCGTATGGGTCGTCAAAAAGAGAAACACGTTACTCGGATTTTTCGGAGGTGGATTTCTTTTAATGCTCCTGCCGACCAATTCATTTTTACCTAAAAATGAAGTCCTTATTCCTTGGAGGCTCTATCCCGCGATCGTATTTGTTTCGCTCGCCATTGCCTATTTGGCCGAAAAGCACCTGAAGCATCGACATTTGCTTCCCGTTTTTGCAACGACCGCAGCGTTGTTTTTTTCCTTTATCGTCATTCGGCAAAATGAAATTTATCGAGATGAATTGAAAACCTACCGACAAGTCGTAGATTTTTTTCCTGAAAGCAGATCGGGACCGAATCAGGTGGCTAACTTTTTCGTTCGTGAAGGGCGATTTCAGGAGGCGGTGGAAACGGTTTTTGACTATGGAAAGCGAAATCCCGACACTCCCCTTCCCGTTATGCCCCTCCGATCGATCTACCAACTGTCCGAAGGCCGTGACGTCGAATATTTGAACTCACATTTATTTTCCAAACCTGAAGCTACAACCACAACTTATTTTGGACAGGCTCAAAGCTTTCTTGAGGCTTACAGAGGAAGCCCACTGATTTCGGCGAACTGGTCGGGAAGATTTCGACCCTACTCTTTTCAGTTCGGAGAATTTAAACCTCTTTTTTCCGACGCAGTCGTCGCGGGTTATGAAGACTTCGATTTCTACAGCCCAACCCCTTTTTCAAAAGCAGGAATCATTTTGGCTGGGCAAGAAGCCGGCAGAAGGAACTTCAAACTCTTTTACTATAATCTTCACACCCTGATCCCACTGATCCCAGAGTCCGAGGAGGATCAAGGAGATCTGTGCGTTTCTCCAAAAGGTGAATGGCTCGCATTTCGTCACGGCGATCAACAAAGGATTTTAAATTATCGAAATGGAATATGGTTAGCGGGTTCGGAGACACTGCCAGGGTTTAATCGCTGTCTATGGCTCGACGAAAGAAGGTTTTTGGGAATGCGGGGGCGACGAGCCCCCTATGAAATCTATGTTTGTGGTTCAAAAGATTCCTATTGTACGAGCATAACCGCAAACTCAGAAATCCAAGAGTTTCTAGACTTCTATCGCACATCCGAAAATGAAATTGGATTTTTAGGACTTACAAAGGACGAAAAAGGTTTTCGAAGAGCCTATGCTTTCAATGACGACTTTTCCCAAATTAATCATTCTAAGCGCAATCCGGATATGTTGAAGAATCCGGGCGATCTTCTACAAATTGAAGGTCCCTTGAATCGCGTAGGACTCCTCAGTCGCTATTTCATCCAGCCTCGTGCTTCCACCGATGAGGAAGAGATCGTTTCTCGGATCAAACGAATAGGAAACAAAACGTTTGGCATCGTTTCCAGCCCAGAGAATTCCCGAACGCTCGCGGAGCTCCGCCTGGGAAGATGGAAAATTTTTAGACATCCTTCTTTCAAAATGCCCAAGGAATTTTCTAAACCAAAAGAGATTTGGATTCAGGGTCATAAGGGCTCCCTCTTCCAAAATTTCTATTTTGGCCCGGAAACAGTTCCCGAGAAAATTGTACTTTGGTGGCACGGGGGCCCTCGAGAGAATGTTTCTCCTCGGTTCAATCCTTATTTTCATCATCTCAACCGCCTGGGTTTTGGGGNNTTAATTATCCTGGCAGCACGGGACGGGGGGCTGGATACGAAGCCATTCGCCTACCGTCTGGTGAAATGAAAGAATTTTTTCAGGCAGTCTTTCAATTCCTTCGCGAAAACGGCGTAAAAACAGTAGCAAGTTGGTCCGTCTCTGCGGGAGTTCAGATGCAGAAGCAACTCTTAAGAGAGGGGTATCGTGTCTCGGGCATCATTGATCAAGTGGGCGGGCTGTCGACTTCTCTCAAGCAATATTGTATTCGCCAGCGAATTCCATTTTTTTCAATTCGAGGAATTCACGATCTTGATCATGCGGAAGATTCAGTCAATTTCCTTTACCGCGGCGGGCACGACATTTCGACTCCAGAAGATTTCGACGCGCTTTTTAAAAAGGTAGCTCCCTTTCTGACAAAAAAAATGAAGACATGGGGGACCCCAGAAAGTCGTCCCCTCAAAGACATCGATTTCATTTTGGATGCGGGCCATACGGGCAGCTCTCTGGACGCCAATGCGTTTCGCAACATAAAAGAATCGGATCTGACATTTGAGTTAGCCAGCTTAGTGAATAAAGAATGCTTATCGAAAAAGAAAATTCTCCTTACGAGAAGTGGGCAACCCTCCTGGGAAGACCCGCTCGAGACTCTCAAACGACGTCAGGCCATTCTAACAAAGGCGGACCGAGTGCGCGCTTTAAGCCTCCATTTCAACGCTTCTCCAAGGATTGAAAGAAGCAAGAACCTTTCAAGTGCATTTGTCCCTTGGGAGGCAAATTCTCAAGATATCGATTTTGCGAGGAAGTTGATACGCGAGCTCACAGCGATAAATTTGCCCGGAAAGGAAAGTTATCCTGAGTTCACAGAACAAATCATAAACAAATTAGAACCTGGAATTTTCTCTCGCAAACTTGCTCTGCTGAAAAAACGATCCGCCGCGACCGTCTTACTTGAGTCAGCGTATTACGATGATGAACAAGAATACAGTCGACTTTCAAATCGACAGTGGATGGTAGAAGAAGGTCTTTGGCAAAGGCCTCGCCTCAAGCAAATTGCCACCGCAATTTGCTCGGCTCTTAAAAACTAAAGCCGACTTTTTACTTTGCCGACAACGAGCGGATAACGAATCCCTTGGCAGCGGGTCAAAAATCTTTCTTCATCTCCAAAAGGTCGAATTTCTCTTTCAGTACCCCCTCTTTCGAAAACAAGTTGAAAGGCACTTTTATTTTCGAGATTTCGAAGTTCCGCCACTCCGGCCACTGTATTGTCCGAGCCATCCAAGCCCGTCATGAAAAAACTTCCCTCCACCGATATTTTTTTTGAATAGATCCTCATTTTATCTTTGATAACCACTGTCAAAAGAGAGGGTGTTATCGAATATTGAGCTTTCCGATCAAGAACTAAGGTGCCCGATATCTTTAAAGGCGAAGAGATATTCAGCTTGCCCGAGATTGTGCCTGGTCCCGCGCAATTGACCGACAGAACATTTAACGTCGAAGCATGAGTGGCAGAAGATGGAATGATCAATCCAACCCAGGAAACAAATTTTAAGTAATTCCACATTCCCTTATTCTCAGACTATGGAGATTCCAAAATTTTGGAAATGGAGAAAGCGGATCTCTTTCGCGCTCGGCTTAGCCGCCTTCCTTTATATAGGCCTCCGTTTGTTTCTGGCCGACGACTACTGCATTTCTAATGTTCGGTATTTGAATGCTGATCGAATCACTTCAGAAACCTATTGGATTGGTATTCGTGGAGAGAGAATCTCTCAAATCTCACCGCGCCCCATTTTTGCATGGAAAAAAATCGAAGGCACAGGCTACATCCTTTCCCCGGGCTTTTTAGATACGAACGCAGGAGGGCCCGTCACCTTCACCCCTGCGCGAGCCAAACTTTTTGATGGCATCACCACTTATTTATCAGCCCATGGAGAACCCAAGGAATTTGAACCGGAACAATTCATTTCGGTTCTCAATGCGGCTCGCACAATCGGGTTGCAATCGTTCAATAAAAGTCTCGCCGATAAAACCTTTGATATTGCTTCCGTCTTCAAAGAGGCCTTAAAGCAATCAGCCTATGGAATTTCATTCTCACCAGAATACAATGTCTATGCGACCCCTCAACTCATTGCTTCGATTTGCCGAACTTTCACAAACAAAGAAGTTCCTTTCAGCTTTCATTTACGCTTTTCAGATAAAAAAAATGAATTACGAGGCTTGGATGAAGCCCTTGAGTGCGGAGCACTGGGCAATCCCATTCACATTCTCCACCTCTCTTCAACGGGAGGAGCGCATTTTCCTCTCGAAGCCTACAGACGAATTGAAACGGCTCGTCGTCGAGGTCAAAAAGTCATCGTGGACTTTTATCCCTTCACCTATTGGTCTTCGCCGGTAGGACAAGCGCGATTCAAAGGCGAGTGGTGGAAGCGTTTTGATGTGAATATTTCAAAGGTTAAACTGAGAAGCGAGCCCGATCGGGTCTTAAGATTCGATGAAGTTCAAAAACTCCATCGAATCTATCAATATGATCCGCTGAATCCTAAGAGTAGTCCTTCGATTATTGTAGATTCGATTTCACCGAAAACTATCGATTTTTTTGCCGAGCAAACGGACGCTTTCATAGGCTCCGACTCGTCACAGATCGGCCATCCGAGGGCCATTTCAAGCTTCTCCAAATTTCTAGAAACGTACGTGAAAAATGAAGATCAATTAGCAAATGCCCTCCATCGATTTTCCACAAGAGCCTACGACGAATTTGAAAATTTCATCCCAGAACTAAAAAACCGAGGGAAAATTGAGCCACAAAAAGTCGCCGATCTCATTCTATGGGATCCTCACAATATCCGAGCACGCGCAAGTTTGAAGAATCCTCAAGTCCATTCCACCGGCGTCGTCGCCGCTTGGATAGGAGGAAAGCTCCTCATAGAAAACTCAAAATGGATTGGCACTTGGAAGCAAAAAACCGGAACGTTCTTTAAAGGAAATTTAAGCTCAATTACCACCCCAAATTAGAGGGATCCTGATTTCCACTCGAGGGCTCAGGAAGAATCGGAGGAACTTCGATAGGCTCAGGGATTTCCGTCAGTAGACACCAGTGCAAATTATCGCGGGCCCAATCATAGCAGTGAATGCCTGGGTCATACATATCGCACCAATCCAACATCAAAAGATAATCTCGATAACACAAACTCTCTTCGTAAGGTTCGGGCACTGGCTGTGGAGGATGAGGTGCATCCGCCCGCAGGGTTGAAATGGTGAATGATAAAAATAAAGTCGAAATTAGAACAATAAACCCTCTTGGCACCCGCGCCTCTCTTTCTGAGCGCTGATCCTAAACGATTATTCGGGACATTCGTCAACTCAAGATTTTGCGGACCGCGAGCAGCTCGAAGACTCTTGGCCACAATTGAGTGTTAAATCACAACGCTTCTCCATTAAAATGCATCAATGCGCATTGTGAGAGCTGGCTGGCTATTTCTTGAAGCGCTTATTGCGATTTATTTTGCCAAGAGCATTTTATTCTTTTTGCCGTTTAAGAAAATTCGAATGCTCATTCATCGATTTTCAAACCGAGAGGACCTGAAAAATTTTGATGTTCTTGAGGGCAAGCGAGTGTCAGCAGCAGTTTTACGAGCGCGCAGATTTGTACTTTGGAAGCGCTCCTATTGCTTGGTGAATGCGTTGGCACTGCATTGGATGCTTACGCGAAGAGGAATTCAGTCGAGTATTCATTTAGGAGTGAGCAAAAAGGATTCGGAATTGACGGCCCATGCATGGATTGAAAGCGACGGAACTCCACTGATAGGCGCCGAGCTAAAATCTCAATTTACTCTGATTGCTTCTCTCAAATGAGTACGTCTCTTTGTGTTTCTCTGGACGATATGGACCTACCTTTAGGCTCGGACCCAAAAGCAGAAGCGAGTAGAGCGATCAAAGCGTACATAGAAGTACGCTGCGGGAGCGAAGAGGAGTCTGAAGAAGTATGGGACGAAAAGACGAACCTTATGCGGGCCCACCGCGACTCGAACGCAGAATTACGGTTTAGGAAACCATCGTTTTATCCAGTTAAACTATGGGCCCGACGATCAATCCTTATGAGCCTAATCACACTGGGAAGGGTTTAGAATACTTCTTTTTCGAAGACGGCGCCTTCGATGATCAAAGCATCGTTGCTATCTTTGACAATGCTGGGACCCGCCTCGAGAATATCGCGAACCGTTTCAAGGTTTTGAAGGGCGCCAATGGGAAGAGAACCGAAACATCCGGATGGAGTTGAAGATTCCACACGAATCACCTTTAAATTTTCCGACTGAACTTCCAAAAACCCATCGCACTGCTCTTCCGAGTTAAGCAAGACCGTGACGGTGTTTTGATAGGCGACCGTCGTTCCATTTAATTCGGTCAGAATGTAACGGCCTTGAAGTTCAGGTCCTGAGCCAAGAGCGAGAGTGTCCGCTCCGTCGATCGCCGATTCTTCTCCGCAAGCGGTGAAGCAAATCGCCATGCCTAGGAGAATTGCGATGGTCTGAATTTTAGGTTGGAACGCTGATTTCATAGCTCTTAAAAACTCCGATCACTCTCTAGAATCGCAAGATCTATGCCAGAACTATAACCCATTTAAACCGCTAAATTCCAGCTTTTAGGCGAAATCGTTCAGGCAAAAACGCTTACATGACCGCAACCTTTGCAGACCATTTATATCGATCGTGGAAGCGTGAAAATGAAGGTCGAACCCCTCCCAAACACCGATTCCACCCATATCCGCCCCCCGTGCATTTCTACGATCCGCTTGCAAAGCGCAAGTCCGATCCCGCTGCCAGGATATTTTTGCCAATCATGCAAGCGCTTAAAGATTTCGAAAATTTGCAAAAGGTAACGAGATTCAATGCCGATTCCATTATCCTCGACGCGAAAAATATATTCCCGCGATGAACTTTCGCACGAGATTCTTATTTCAGGAGATCGATTCGGCGATCGGAATTTTACAGCATTTGAAATTAGATTCTGAAAAACGAGAGCAAGTCGCAAAGGATCCGCCTTCACTTCTGGCATACTCATCCATTGCACCTTGGCGTGAGAGTCCTCTAGCGAAACTTTCAAGTTCATACTCACTTGTTTTGCAATATCGGGGATCCTGACCTCCGTTAAATGAATCTCTTTCGTGTTGCCCGTTCGGGAATAGGCCAAAAGATCATCCACCAATCGAGACATCCGCTTTGCCCCATCTGTGACGAAAGAAATATATTCATGCGTGTTCCCGCTCGGATTCTTTTGAATCAGCGAGCCATAGGCTGAGATCATTCGCAGCGGTTCCTTTAAGTCATGCGAACATGCATACGCAAAACTTGCGAGCTCCCGNNTCAATAGATTTCTCTCTGCTCGCCGACGATCCAAAATGAGCGAAAAAGGAATCATCACCACCACTGCCGAAGAGATAAGAAATCCGGAGAGTAGGACGTGAGAGATAGATGAGTCCGCGGTGGCAAAAGGGCCGTAATCCATCAATGTCGCCGTAATGGCGATGGCAGAAGTCGCCGTCAAACTCACCATTACTCCCGCCGGCGACCAACGAAAAATTGGTAGAAGTAAGAAAGTAGTCGCCAAAAACGTCCAAGAATACTGGAAGCGCAAAGGCAGACTTGGAATGCCGTAGCTCGTCAAATCGGGGACTAATCCAAAGATTGCCAGGTTCCCTAGCACCAGAAATGCAAAATAGAAAACTCGCTCAGCAACTTCCTTTAAATTCAAATTGAAAACCGGATAATGAATGAACGCCAAAATGAGCGGGGCTACGATTGCCAGGCCCATCACATCTCCATGCCACCAAGAAAATCCGAGAAGAAAGAAATTTTCCCATTTCGCTTCGCTAAACAAACATAGCGCTCCCACTCCCATGACGGACGCGACTGGCGCTGCCACCCCCACCGTTGCCATCAAATAGCAGGCGATGTTTTTTGCACGATCGAAGATCTTTTCCTCGCCTATGAAATAGCGAATCATCGCCACCGCGATGACGGTCTCTACGGCGCCGGCTAAGGCGATACCCGTACAAGCAGGAATCCCCTGCCCAGCGCTGAACGAAAACAGGAATGAACCCGCAAAAATAAAGGGAACCATTGCCCACCCAAAAAGGAGAGTAACGGCAACAGCAAGTCCACTCGCAGGCCATATCGTGCAAACATTTCCCGCAAAGGTCGCGAAGTTGGAAGAGAGCGAAGCGAGTAATAGATAGAGAAAGCAAACGCAGACACCAATGAGGGCCATCTGCATGTAGCGCAGACTCGAGTGAGAAAGGTAAAATTTCGCGACTTTAGTCTGCAAAGAAAGAGCCCGCCCTTAAATTCAGTTAGCGAAGCGTCCCAGTCTTGACCCCGGACTTAGGTCTGAACCACAATAAAGGCCGTGGCGGGCGATTCCTTCAGGCAACTTTGCGATACGATTGTTTCTCGGCGAACCTCCAAGAACTTTGAAGGTGGCACGCTGGAAAAGGAAGTCATTGAAAATCTATTAGAGCTTGCGGTTTGGGCTCCCAACCATCGCTTGAATGAGCCCTGGCGATTTCGGGTCGTACAAAGTTCCGGGATCCAAAAATGGATTGCCATGTTTCAGCAGAAATTGAACCGCGATGAAGCTCAGCTGTTTGAGAAAAATTTCGAACGTTTGTCAAAAGTCGCAACTGTCGTCTATGTCACCTGCCTCAAGGATCCAAACGAGTTGATTCATGAAGAAAATTACGCCGCCACATCCGCCGCTGTTCAAAACCTTCTATTGGGAGCCACTGCCCTAGGCATCCAATCCTATTGGAACACGGGTCGAATCATGACCCATCCTGTAACGCTCGAGTTCTTAAACATCGATTCGCAGGAGCGCATGGTCGGAGCGATATGGCTGGGAAGAGGCTCCGTTCCAGAACCCCGTCCTCGAACTCCCGCTCGAGACAAAACTCTCTGGATCAATTGAACAACGCCCTGATATCTTTCCATCAACATGAAAATTCACGAGTACCAAGCGAAGAGCTTGTTGAAAGATTTCGGCATCCCCGTTTCGAAGGGAATC
Organism: Bacteriovoracaceae bacterium UBA2394; assembly: GCA_002343335.1. Taxonomy (GTDB): domain Bacteria; phylum Bdellovibrionota; class UBA2394; order UBA2394; family UBA2394; genus UBA2394. Next base: position 880 of record DDSI01000163.1, on the reverse strand, counting down.
GCCATTCAAAATATCAATGATGTAGAAAGGGCATACGCAGATTTAGCAAGCCCCGTCGTGGCCGTGAAAGCTCAGATCCACGCTGGCGGTCGGGGCAAAGGCGGCGGTGTAAAAATCGCCAAGTCTCTGAGTGATGCCAAGAAATATGCTTCCGATATTTTGGGCATGAATTTGGTCACTCATCAAACGGGACCGAAGGGTCAAAGGGTGCGGACGCTTTATTTGGAAGCCGGATGCGCTATCGCCAAGGAATTATACTTTGCCGTTCTTCTGGACCGCGAAATTTCGCAGCTTCGAGTGGTCGCATCTGCAGAAGGCGGCATGGACATTGAAGAAGTGTCTGAAAAGCACCCAGAGAAAATCATTACGCTTACCATCGATCCCCTCCTCGGTTTTCGCTCATATATAGGACGAGAATTGGGCTACAAATTGGGCCTGCCCGAGAGCGTTCACCCTGAACTCATCACCCTGGGAAAGAATCTGGTTCGGGCTTACCTTGAAACCGATGCAAGTTTAGTGGAGATCAATCCGCTCGTACTCACGAAGGACAATCATCTCATTGCCCTCGATGCTAAAATGACCTTCGACGACAATGCGCTCTATCGACAAAAGCGCGTCGTTGAATTTCGCGATTTGCATGAAGAAGATCCGTTGGAAATCGAGGCGGCAAAATTTGGTCTCAACTACATCGCGCTCGATGGGACTGTAGGGTGCATGGTGAATGGCGCTGGACTCGCAATGGCCACCATGGACGTTATCAAATTGGCGGGTGCTGAACCTGCCAATTTTTTAGATGTGGGCGGCGGAGCGACGAAGGAAGCAGTCACCGAAGCTTTCAAAATTATCTTAAAAGACACGAAGGTGAAGGCCATCCTCGTGA
>DDSI01000214.1 GCA_002343335.1 Bacteriovoracaceae bacterium UBA2394 | reverse complement strand
AGTCTATCCTGGAGCGTTTGTGCTCGGCCTCGTCGGCTGCGTGGTCGTAGGACTCAGTCGCTCGATCTACCCATCGATTCTTTTTCACTCAATTTGCAATTTGAGTTGGTTTTATATTCCAATTTTGTTTCCCAATCTTCGAGCTGTACTCGAAGATTGGGGTTTAATTGGACTTTTCTACCGTTAAAAGCAGCCAAGCGTATTAGGCTTCGGGCGTTTCCACGGAATTGTGAGGTCTTCCTTAGCTTCTTTCCAGGATGTGACTTTATCGAGCCCGTGAGCTCTAAAGGAATTCCAGATCGCTCGGGAATTGGGTGATGGCGTGAATGGGTCGCCATCGTCTCGTTTTGCTTCATCGATTTTTAAGAGCTCCAAAAGAAATTCTTTAATGCTCTTGGCTTGAGCCAGGCGAGCTTCATGCACCATTTCATCTGCTAACTGAGCTCCAATTTTCTTGCGAAGATCCCAAAGTGCGCCACTGAACATCTGACCGTCCTCATGGAAGCGCGTTCCTTTAAAGTCGGCGGGATACACCATCGTGTTTTCTACCGTTCGAAGGTAATCGCGTCCAAAGGACGGCATCATGGCTCCGTCGGCAATGAGCGGCTCGTTGGTGATGGACGCGGCAAGGTAATCGCTAAAGGCCTCATTCATCGCGGAGAATTCATAACCCCCGACGGCCCCGTAAATCTGGTAGGTAACGGCATGACCATACTCATGCATGACGATATCTCTCGAGAGCGAAGTGTTCTTTAAAACGCGAGAGCCCTGTCCAAATGCCAAACTCTTGGTGAGAGGCATGAAGAAGGCGTTGTCAAAATTCTCGCCATAGTTGGCGATCGCTAGAATACGAGTTTGCATTCCGTCGTATTTTAATTGTTCTCGGAGATAACGTCGCGCCTCGACCAGCCAATAGAAAATGTTTCGCTCTTCTAAGGATGTCGGACCCAAGTCCATATTGAGCGAGTCCGCCTGGCTGAATTGTTCGTGATCGACACTCCAGCTGCCGGTTGAGCGTTTGGCGTCTTTCACAACAAGCGTGGGATGCTCGAGAGAAAGTGTAAACGATTTTGAACCCTCGAGCAGCGCGCGATCGAAGGCGCCTTGCGTGTCCGAAAGCAACTTCGATCCGTCTTCCAGAATAGCCGTGAGCGAAGAAAAGGTCAGTGGCGCAGGTTTGTCCTCCGGCCGATCGGGTACAACCCTTCCCACAATTTTGAGACCTCGCATAGACTCGTCCATCAATGCTTCTGAGGGATTCCATGCCGCTAAGGCTCTTCCCGTTGCATGATCGATCCAAAGCACGACTTCAAAGGGTGGGAGCGATTCATTCTCAGCATTCGTCACCTGAATCATCGCACTTACTTGTTTGGCGAAGTGGAATTGCATTCCTTCCGAGGCGCGCTTCGGCATGATGACGTCTTTCGCATCGAGGATCATGGTTGCTTCCGGAAGTAAGGTTTGAATTTGCGCATCGAGGGATCCGCGAATCAACCCTGTCGGAAGAAGCGCCGGTTCGATCATCGTGGAACTTGCCGTTTCCCAATCGCCATTTCCATTCAGTCGAAGGACCAGACGTGCGTTGTAAACGGGCACGCCTTGATGAAATTGCTCGAGTGTGACGTAGGTAAAAACACTGCCTCGTTCTGCTTTCAAAAATTTCACTTCATACTGCGGGAATAATTTGTTTGCCGCGTTCAATGCGATTTCTTCAACGCTTGCCGCCGGTAAAGGCGAAGGCGAGACTCTTCCGAACACCGACCTTTCGATGCGCCGAGGAGATTGGAATTCTTCGTTCTGAAGTGTCACGTAGGCTGACGTGTCTGTGGCAAGAGCGCGATACGAATCCACGATCGTTGATTGAGTTTGATCGAGTGACAAACTTTCTTTCGCGAATTGTTCGGAAGTTTTCGAATTGGAACCACAGGCCGATAGTAAAAGTGACAGACCGATCACGCTCGCTTGCACGAGTGGTGATAGAAATGAATGCTGCATTAAGTTCTCCCCCCGAAACAATTTTAGCGAAGCGACTGCAGAGCGTCGAATAATTGATACATCGCAATGTCGATTTGCGGAAAAAAGAACCAAAAAAAATAAATTAATGCGAAGCGCTAGAACGATGCGTTGCGCGGAATGCGTTTCAGCGCAGACTCAATGAAGGGATCTCCCGGTCGAATTTTCTGAGCGCGCTTTAATAATTGATCCGCATCTGCCCATGATTGATTCTCAAAATGAACGACGGCGGCGTTGATGAGACTGATAAAGTCTTCGGGGTCGCGTTTCAAATTTTTCTGAGTAACGCTGAGAACTTCTGAGAATTTTTTTTGATAGAGTAGCGCTGTTGAGAGCTGAGTATCGGCGTAAGCGTCGTCGGGCCGAATGGCGCTGTACTTTCGGATCCAGTCTTCTGCTTGAGAAAATTGCTCAAAGCGAAGCGCCGCTTGAAATGCGTATCTTAAAACTTCCGGCTCCGTCGGAAATTTCTTCATGCTAAGCTCTGCTGTTCGATAAGCCTCTTCAAATCTTTCGAGCTCCATCAGCGTCATGAGCATTTCAATCCAAACCGCAGGATTGTTCGACTGGCTCTGAAGTTTTTTCTGCGTAAGTGAGAAATAGTAGTTCGCCTTCGCTTTCAAATCGAGTCCGCGCTTTAAGCGTCCAAAATGATGCAAAATGATGGGGAGATTCTGATGCGCGAACCCCTTTCTTCTAAGCGCTGGGATGAGAGATTCATGAATTTGTCCCTCAAATTCCACTTCAGCCTCTCGTCGGTAAAGACGATCCATCCAATTGTCGAAGTGGTAGAGTGGCTCTGAAGTCGTAAAACCGGGGGGAGCCTTTTCGCAAAGCTCTGCACCTNNAGTGTAATTCATTTGCACCACGGCAAAGCAAGCCACCCGGTTTTGTTCTGTGGCCGCCTTTAAATGTTGAAGCGAATCTGGGTCGACCACTTCGTCGCCATCGAGCGCGAAGATCCAGGGCTGAGTTGCACTCTTGGCGACTTCATTTCGGGCCCATGAAAAGTCATCCCGCCAATGCAAATGAAGAATTTTAAATTGAGGTACGCGAGCTCGAAATGATTCCGCAATTTCCAAGGTACGATCAGTCGAACCTGTGTCGGCGAGAACCACTTCATTTACATGATCGACGATGCTTTCTAAACAGGCGGGGAGAAACTCCTCCTCGTTTTTGAGGATCATGCAAAGGCTGATAGGAAGGCGGGCCATGTCCTATTGTAAAAGAGGACATTACCAGGGAAAAACCCCAAAAGAGCCCGGTTGTCAGGTTTCCGGGGATCCGGTAGGTAAGGGCGCCGTGGGAACTCATTTAAATGGGGGCTTAAGGATTTTGGTGGGAATTGTCCTTATCTTTGGGGCTTTTTCGTCCGTCCATGCCGCAGTGAAATTGAATATGCCCGAGACCGACGCGCGTTGGGCCATTGTGTCGAGTTTTGAAAAGGCACTTCGATTTTACAAGGTAGCGGTCGTTCGCAAGCTTGATCACGATGTGCAGACCTCGGCAGAGCGAATCGCAGAAAGTCTTTATCATCCAATGTTTTTGAAGGGCGATTTCACCGTGGAGCAAAATGAGCCCATCATTACCTTTATGGGAGCTCGACTGCGCGAAGAGTTTACGGT
>DDSI01000191.1 GCA_002343335.1 Bacteriovoracaceae bacterium UBA2394 | reverse complement strand
CCGCCCTCGACATCAACCTCTACCTCCTGTCTTAAGATTTTTCGGAGATAAAACCTCATGGAGATCCATCCGCCTTTCCGAGAAATTGCTTCCATATATATAGACCGGTGTAGATCGCAGAGTTTCGCTTGAATCTGAAACGGCAAATCCCAGGGTGAAGCCCAGTTCAACTCGACTTCCTTGAAAGTATTTGATCGCGAAGTCTTGGAGGCGAGCGGCAAGTCTTCGATCGGTTATCCAGTAAAGACAGAGAGAGACATGGGGATCACCTTCAAACGCAAGCCATCGATCAAGATACCGAGCTTCGCTTTTCATGGTGCGCTCAACTTCGATGTAGATGCATTCTTGTGTTCCGAATGCAGGTGCAACAATCAGATCAGGCGCATACTTTTTATTTCCAAGGCCAAGCGAGCCTTGAGTGAAAGAATGATGTTCAGAGAAGAGATTCGGTGTGATTTGGTGCTCGGGAAATTGATATTTTAATCGGATGCCAAGATCGATGACTTGAAGGTGATGTTGCATTCCCCAGGAACTGAAGGAGACGTCCCGCTCATCGGCCGAAAGCTCTCTTAAAGCCTCAGCGCGGCGCTTCATAGAGGCATCAAAGTGATACCATTCATTCCCGACTTTAAGGCTCACGACTTTCCTTCGTTTACGGAGTCGCCAGAGTGATTGAGAGATGTGCTCATCCGTTAACGAACATAATTCCGCTTTAAGTCGGCTATGCGTCGTAATCCGCCAGGTATTCAAATGATTCTCGATCATTTTGATAGAGCTTTCCTTCACTTCGCTTTTTCCTCTGATTTAAAAAAGCTCGCGTCCTGGTCTCGAGTAAGAAAAAATCCGGGTCTGACAATTTCCCACGTGTGATGAGGTGTGATGAGTTCGGTCTCACTGCGCTCCGATGGATTCAATCGTTTTGCAAATTCTGGGACCACCCATCGCGTATCATCATCGAGTTTGATGGATTGCTTGCCGAGAGTAACAGCAGTGAGTCCGCGCTCCTTGGCAGTTTCTAAGGAATCGCGATCAAGATATGTCGCACGAGAGAACTTTCCTGCGAGTTCAACTTTTTGTTCGTCGAGAGCGCTGTAATGGTACCAAGTGGCGAGTCCTGCAACGGCAGCCAATACCGATGCTGAAATAATCGTGTTCTGAACTTGGTACTGTTTGCGAGATCCGTGATGGAGCACGGTGTAGCCGACTCCAGCGCCAACACCACCGCCGATCGCAGTTGCAGTAATGATTTTTTGCATCTTCGCCGAGCAGCCAACGAGATGAATGCAAGCTAACAGGAGAAAAATTGATTTAGATACGGTCATTAATTACCTCCCGATCGAAAAAGGGTTCATGCACTTTCATCTTTCGATCGATATCGAAATGGTTAAGACGAGCAGATATAAAACACTCACCCGGTTTCAGGGTTTGATATGCGTCAGGCGCCACCCGAAACTCTTGAACATCTCGCTCACTTGCTTCTCCCGTATCAGATCCCATTCGCATTCGACGGGTGGACTTCAAAGTTTCAGACGTGCCTGACTGCTTCGACAGTGCATCGCGAGTGTGGGGATCGAGCGATTTGAAATTAAATTTAAGTGAACATGCCGAAACCATTTGAGCTTCCGCTTCTGATCCAATTCGGTCGAAGTCTCCAACGCATTGGCGAGTGACCACGCAATGAACTTTGACTGAACCTGCCTTTTTCACAATGTCGATTAGATTGCTTGAGGGATATGAGCACTGCTCATCAAGAAAGAGAAAGTAATCTCGTTGTGAGGTGCTCAGTCTTCGTTTTGATAGAAGAACCGGAATTGCGCGAAGGAATCCCTTTACCAATCGCTTTGACAACTCTCCCCATGCTTCTCCTGGGATGCGAATGATCGCAGACTGATTATCTTCAAAAAGTTTTGCGAGTCGAAAGCTGGCTTCAATTGGATTGAAAATTCTTTTAAATTCGCCATCTGTAAACGCACTCAATTTATTGAGAAAACCGGCGTAGGTTCTGTATCGATCGTCCTCACGCTGTCTCTCAAATCTGCCGGCGAAGAATAGATAAAATGGAAGCTGCCGATCTTTCGGGGAAACTTTGTTTAAGAGTCGTTTTCGGTAGAGCTCGTCGCGAAGAAGGAGTTCTAAATTGATGAAGGATCTTTCCTCAGCCAGATGGTCGAAGAGTCGAAGAGCATGTCTCAGGAAGTCCTCCGCCGCTTCCCGATAAAATGGTTCATCAAACTCAAAAAGTTCGATAACGAATCCGACAGATTCTTCCACGTTTTTGAAAACTTTTAAAAAATTGCAGGTCTTTGAGTTTTGAACATCGGTTAAATCGAGAACTTGGAGTCGATCATCGAGATAAGATGAGCGTGCAATTCGCACGACTTCTTCGAAATCACCTTGATCACCTTTGAAATCCACCAAAAGAAATGGAAGATCGTGACGTGCAACTTCTCGAATCATCCTACGAATTAATGTCGATTTGCCTGAGCCCGTCGTTCCTGTGATGAGAATGTGTCTGATATCATCGACGCCGATAGTTAATGACTTAGGTCGCTCGAGTACTTTCTCTGGAACAATTTCGCCAAGTTCTATGGGATGCCCTTGAGGACGATAGGCTGCTTTCGTCTTTCGGCCCGCTAAAATATAAACACCAGCGACGCCTAGCGAGCATACAGTCGCGACAAACGTGTAAAGCGCCTGCGAAAAGGAAAGATGAAAATATGTTCTGATGGAGATAACGAGAGCAGCGCAAAGAAGAAGCATTAAAAGTAAAAGCGCATCTTTAGTTTGCTCGGCTGAAGACTTGGGCGGAAAATTTTGAGGAATCATTAGCGTCCACCCAACTTTTTAGGAACAATCCATTTTTGGGCGAAAGCAACGTAAATCTCTGTGCCGGCGGGTACAACCACATGCTCGACACTTTCGTCTTTCAAACTATTCATTGCCTCTTCGGCAACCTTGAAGCTGGCAACACTTAAGCCCGCGAGTGACTGATTGGTAAGGCTTGGCTTAGCTACCGAGCCCGCAATGGTAGCCTCGCGTTCCATTCCTCCGCTTGCGAATCCACTAAGAAATCCGAACGCCAAAGCCGAGCCATATTTAACGCCAGCATCCGAAAAATAGAGGCCGTCGATAAGGGGAAAAGCGTTGTCCGACAGGGCAAGTAATGAAAGTCCATCGTGTTGAAGACCTTTAGGATCAACGAGCGTATCAAATTTTACGACCACACTCTTTAGAGCGCGATCAAGGCCAGCGGTTCCAATCAAGCGCGAGCCTTTTTCAATTTTACGTCGCGAGTCCATTTCAAATGTCCGAGTGGTCTCGGCGACTACAAAGGATTCTTGAATAGAGGTTTTAATCGACGTAATGAGATGAGCTTTAAATACTGCCCCCCTCGGGATGTAGACTTCTTTATTATCAACGCTTACGACTCGGAATCCTTCTCCCGGCTCAGTTTCAACGAAGGGATTGTTGATTCGAACAACGCTAGGCGAGTTCTTAGCTCGAGGTTGTTTCAAAGAAGCAATGGTGTTTTGCAATTCTTGGTTTGCTTTAAGAAGTGCTTCGATTTGAGCAGTTGTATTCTCGCTAGATGATCCACTCGACGCGATAATGAGAAATAAAACGACGACGCCCACTATCCCACACAAAATCAAAAGTTGCTTTCGTGAGAATTCGATTGGAAAGCGTTCAGCCCAAGATGGAAAAAACTTTTGGACTTGTCTCATATTCATAGAGCACATCCTTTTGCAAAAATTTCCTTCACTCGCAGGACGTAGTCCGCCTCCGCTTTCTCAACGAATCGCAATCGAAACATGAGTCGGCGATTTCCTCGAAAAAACACAAATAGGTTCGTTCTGAAGTTGCGATCTAAAGCGTCAGCTATGACTTTGCCGGATGGATAGGCGTTTGTTTCTGATGAAAAGAGCTGGCGAAAATCCGTTTCCTTAATACGAGGCATGATGATGAGGGTTCTCTTCGCAGATTCATGGCTTTTAATAAGAAAGCGCTGATCATCCGCGTGAAAAGTGAGCTGAGGTTCATCATCGAACTGAAGAAGAGTGCTCATTCCCATCGAAAGTCGAACGTCAATCACGTTACAAGATNNGCAGGATTTCTCAAATGATTCGTAAGTGAACGCTTTTCACTGATTTCTTTGATTTGGTTCGCCATCCATCGGTAGTCGACTGATGGAGGTGCACTAGAAGCCATTGGCGATTCATTTGATCTCAGAGAGTGAGCTCCGAGCTGAGTAGACCCCGCAATTGGATCGGATTTCAACGAACGCGTGACAGCGTTACCCGATGAGCTTTTTTCCGAGAGTATTGTGTCAGCTCGAAAAGCAGCAGACTCAGAAGTGGCGGGCACTCGGTTGTGGCTACTNNAACTTGAAGCTCGTCTTCCTCCTCGAGCATAAGACGGAGCCCCCTCGTCGCTCATTCCCATCTCCGCTCTTAAAAACTTTTGAAAACGTTGCTCCTTCTCAATGATTGGGCGAGTGATGTTGGGGTCCGTACTCACGGTCTTTGCAATTTGTTCTGGAATAGTAAGCGGAGCTACGCCGTGTTTCTTTGCTTTGTGCTTAAGATGCGCGTTCTCCAAAACCTTACCGAATTGATCGAGGCTCTTAGCGCCAAGCTTCCTAAGCGGTGATGGGCCCAAAACTTCACCCTGATGATCGACTCTGTCTCCACCATCCAAGAGCGAGCGCGCGGCCCCTCTCACTTTTTGACCAACAAGGCCTGCGAGTGGCGCCTGGGTATGTCCAACGGCGCTGCTCAATGCTGCAAACGAGAGTTTCTTCATTGCAACTCCCGCGCCCAGTCCCAGCGCTCCCGCCGCTAGGGCGGCGCGGTTCATAGCCATCTGCCCGGCAGGTAAGCCGAGATCAGAGGCAAATTTCCTTGTGATGACAGGAACGAGAAAGATTCCAATCACCACTACTGCCATCTTGGCTAACGCAATTAAATTGAGTGCATCACTCATGCCTTCCCCCCGAAAGTCATAAGAAATACTCCAACCAAAATAATGAAAGTGGTTTGCCAAAGAAAAAGAAGTGTTACTTCGCGCAGAAGCTGCTGAAAAACAGAGAAGTCTTCCGCTAGAATTCCACGGGCTAAAACAAAGGGGCCGAAGATTTTAAAAAAGAAAAAGAAGATGAGAAAAAAGGCGTAAAGAAAGTACTGGCCGACATCGAGAAGAAAAGTGAGCAAGACCGAAAGAATTTTCAGTACGCTATCAAAGATTCCCGTTTTAAGGTGAATTCTCTCCCATACAAGTGGGCCCAACATCTCTCGGCCTTTCCAAGTGCCAAACTCATCTCGGAAAACTGAGGTAACAAGAAAGGTGTTAAGTGCATCCACCACTCCTTTGATTCCATTTACAATATGCGGCCACAGTCCAATCAAAACGGCAAAGGTGATGAAGGCATAAACTTTGGAATCGAGTGCAAAATTTTCAAATCGATTTAAGGCGTATAGACCAAGGCTCACGAGAAATAAAAGAACGAGTATTGAAAGTGCAACTTGATTAACTCTTAAGTCGAAATCTCGAAACACTCCTGAAATGGGAAATACTTCAATCATCTCTTAGGCTCCCAACTGCCTTTCCAGCGTTGTTCGACCATCTTGGAAGACTGAAGATCCTCAATCGCTTGTCTTCGCCGTTCTCTTGCAGCTTCTTCTCTTAGCTGGTTGTTTTCTTCGATGAGTCTGGCGAGCTGCTGTCTGGTCACTACTTGGGACTCGAGTTGTTTGAGCTGAATTTGGGCGGAAATCTGTTGGGCCCGTGCGGGCGACGCGCCTTTTAATTCCCGCTCGAGTGAATCAATTTCCTTGAGATCGGATTCTGACGTCTTTTGGATTTGATCTTGGAAGGAATCATAGTCTTTTCTTCTCTCTTCATCGGCTTTTGCCTTTTCGGGAAAGAGGTCTTTGTAATAGTGAACGTAATCTCGAACCTCTTCTGCATTTTGTCGAAATTCTTTTAAATTTCGATTTTTTCCAAGTCGGACAACTGCTTCTTGGAATTCTTTGGCTTTTCGAAAAGTATTGAGAGATTTATCAATTCCAGCTTGAACCTTCTCGGCCATTTCTACGGCTCGATTCATGGCTTCTTGAGATTGATTGGCGACCTTCAAGAGTCGATTGAGCTCCGCGAGCTGTTGCGCACTTTGGGCGACTAAGACGGCGAGGTGAGCATCACCGGTGTCGCCGACACCAAATATTGAAACGAGAGACGTAGCTGCAAGAATCTGTAAGTTCAGAATCATTTTGCCTCCTCGATGAGTTTAAAAATTTTCTCCTGGAATTTTCCTTCGACGGTTGCGAGCTTTTCATGCAGGACCTGATTTTCTCTTGGATCAGAAGTGGAGAGAACGTATTCCAAATCATTTGGGCTGTAGCGAAGAACGGATCGACGCTCGTCGTCCATAAGGAAGATGTCGCTATAACTTCCTTTCTCTCTTTGAAGCGATCGAATGAGTGAAGCTTCAACTGCTTTTAATCCCAGAGGCTCTTCATAACCTCGAGCGTCGCCTCGCTGCTGGAGGATCGCTTTGAAATTTGTGTTGGCGAGAATGGCACCTCCAGCAGGATTCGACGTGATTTTTTCAAGGCCCTGAACGCAGATGACAACTCCAGCAAAATGTTTTCGAACGGTGGAAACTAGTTCGTCAACGAACTGGGGTTGGGTTTTTAATAGTGAAAATGCAACTTCATCGAGAACGATGTATGAAAATCGATCCCGAGCTCGCAAGCTTTGCCAAATGGCAGAACAGAGAATGAGCTCAACGACTCGGAGTAAATCCTCAAATTCTTTGAGGCCTTTTAGATCAAAGGTTATTACTGAGTCGTTGAGCTCCAGGGGTGCGGGGTGGTCAAGAAAATCTCCGAATGCGGAGCCGTGCGAAAATCGACGAAGTAAGATTGAAAGCCGTTTGGCTTTATCATTTGGAGTCTTGGCGAGTTCTTGCTGAAGATAAAGAATAGGATGCTTTGGCAAAATATCGAGCTCGAACACCTTTTCGAGGGTGTCATGGAGAATAGCTCGTTCTTCTACACTCGGCAGTTTTCCTTCGTCTCGACACATTTCTTGAAAGACAAGTTCAATATGTTCTCGTCTGCGTCTTTCGTCTTTTTCGTCACTTTGCTTTGAAATGAAGAATGGACCAACTTGTCCCGCGGAGTCAGCATCGAGTGAGAGCAGTTTCCCTCCTAAAAATTCCGTCAGCTTGTTGTATGATCCCCCAATATCAACAATGAACACCTTGGGATTGAGTGAAAGGCTTTGGAGCAGGAGTGAATTGACGAAAAAAGATTTACCGGCCCCGCTTGTCCCTGAAACGAGCCAGTTGTAATTCGCAAGCCTCTTTGAAGTAGGATCAATCGAATAGAGCGAAGCGTTTCTTGTTCGAAATGTAACAACGGGTCTTTCATCTCCATAAGCAGCTCGAAAGAAAGGAAGAAAATGGATTCCATTGCTACTTAAGATGGAATGCTGATGAAAAACCTCTCCGTAAAACCAAGGAATTGTTTCAAGAAAGGCGTCAAAAGTATTGAGCGTAGTCTCTTCGAATTCAAGCTGGTGAAGAGAGCTATGCGTATTGAGAATGGCGGTGAGTGCTCGCCGCAGGAATAAGTCGCTTTTTCCCCGAAGACCTATGGTAAAAGTCATTTCCGACAGGGAGTCGTTCTGTTCGTTGAGTCGTCTGAGGAGCCCATCCGTTTCCTTGAACTTTGCCTCCGACGCTGGATCGCCAGTGGCTTTTCTTGTGGCCAGACCGAATAAGATTTGGCGCTTCCGTTCAAAGCGTCGTTTAAGTGGTTCAATTTCTTTACCGCGAAAACGAACGGAAAGTTCTAAGGGTATAGGAAGAGAAGTAAGCGCTTGAATCATTCCAAGCTCGGAATGAGATTCAGGAAGCGATTTTAACGTCAGCGCGCGAAATGTTTCTCCGTTGACCTGAACCCGCTTCGGCTCGACGGAGACGTCCGGCCATTCCTCAAGGAGATCTGAGGCTGCCAGATAGCTTCTTCCGTTCGCTGCTTTTGCGATGACACGATGGATTTCATCTTTGGAAAGTCCAGTCGCTTTAAGTCCCATCGCCTGGAGTTGGAGCTTTAGACTGTCCCTGCGGCTCTCAAGGTCCTCATAGGAAATTACGGCTTTCGGATTTTCTCTTAAAGACGGTTTTGAATTTTGGAATCGACGATAGCAAAGTAAAATCGATGTCTCAAAGAGATGGTCTTCACCGATATCATTAAAAACATCGGAGATCTGATTCCAAAATACCTTTTTGCCAAACTCACCACCAAGCCGCTCGAGTTCCTCCAGTTTTTTTTGAAAAAAGGGTTCGAAGTCAGAAGTCTTTCGAAAGATAATTTGGATTTCTTCCTTAGGTTTCAAGCTAAGGAGATTTCGCCACCTCTCGTGTAGGGTTTGCCATTCCTGTGATTCAAAGAGTGAGCCATCGACGCCTTCAATGGAAAAAATAAATCCCGAGGAACCGTCACGATCGAACATAAAGCCCTTAGTGTCGATTGAGGTGAGAGGAAAAAATGAACCTAGATGTTGTTGCGATTCTGTTTTCATTCTCTACTCCAGTTGGGTGATGTTGATCGCGTAAGGCCCTCGGGAAGTTGCACATAACGAATCCACTTTTGGAGAAAGTGACTTTCGTATTTGCGGTGAAAATAAAGTAGGATGCCAAACATCACGAGAGCGACTACGAGCGCAAAGAGCATTCCGAAGCGCACAAAAGAGAGAGCTTCAGCGAGGACAACGTAAGTTCCTCCAACCACGGAAAGCTCCATCAGGCTCAGCCCAAAGATTTTAAGTCGTTCATCGAGTCTTCGGTATATTGGCAATCTCATTCTTTACACCTTGAAGAAATTGATAAGAGTCATGGCAGCACCGACCACAACGGCGCCCACGATGCACATCACAAGGCGCGGCATTGCGTCCTGATCGCCCTTAGCCATCTTAAGTCCGCACCAAACCGCGCAGCCTACAATGATTGCCATGACTACTTGAGAGAGTTTATTAACTGCGTCTCCAATGTCAGAAACTACGGCGCCAGCTGCTAAAAGCATCGAAGGCGCAAGCACAAATATGGTGCTTGTCGGAAAAAGTGAAAATCTTCGTATAAAAATCATTTAGAAAACCTCCTTGTTACATAGGATCTGATTGAATTGATCGACGTCGTTCCAAGAGAGTTCCCGACCGTAAAGGTCGGAAGTGCGCCAATCAATGAATGCGAACTTTAGATCGGATGTTAAAATAGAGTTCATATGTGCTCCTTTCAGTTAAATTAAAAATCTAATTTGATAGTGCTTGCGGATTTGTTCGTCTCTGAGTTCCTGGAAGCGTTTCTCAGCTGGTGAGAGGTTTTCTTCCTGTAGCCAGCTCCAAAATCGACGGAAGAATGTCCGAGCAGTTTTCGAAAGTTCGATATCCTTAAAAATATTTGATGGCTTCATGGTTAGAGTCCTTTCAACAATTCTGTGTCCGATACGGAGCGCAAAAATTCTGTAAAACTTTCCCAGCCGCAGTGTTTGTTTTGACAAAAGAGCTGTCCGTCGAATTTAGTGAGATTGTCCGATTTGCATTGAGGACAAATCCCACCGTAAACTTCAGCGGGAGTTTTCATCGCCCGTGAGCTAATCTTAATGAGCGGATTTAACATTCGTTCTCCTTTCAAACTTCTCGTTCAAATCAATTTGATCAGTCACATGGCAAGAAGTGTGCCAATTGTTCGACCGAGAGAAAAACAAGCTAAGTGTTGGGCGTGATTTGAAAAAATATTCTCGGAGGAGCTGCATCGATTAGATGAAAAATCGATCAGTTCTTAGAACTGATCGGAAAAATTCTTATTGCTGAGAATAATATAAAGTTTTTCGGCATCGAAAGGATCGACCAGAGCAACCGACCCCATCCATTCAGAGCGAGTGAAAATTAAGCAGCTCCGAATTCCACGAGTCATTCTGTAAAGCTATGAGATTACTATCTTTTTCAAAATAAATTCTTAAGTCTGAGAATTATCATTCTTAAGAATGAGACGGTTTTTGTTGCAATCGAGCGTTTCCATGTTATGAAGCCGCCGCCATGACGGACAAGCTTTCAAAAACTGAATCGGAACTCGAGATTACCATCTCAAAAAAAGTGTCTGCCAGAATACTCATTGTAGAAGACGATACTTTTTATCGTCATCATCTCAGAGAAAATGTGCAGCCACTTTTCAATTCCTTCGAAATTCATTTTGCAGACACAGTTGAGGAAGCTCTGGATTTCCTATCGCGTGAGGTCGTGCATGTCGTTTTACTTGATCGTTCGTTAAAGGATCCACTTACGNNACCGAGACGAATGGGATCGACTGCATTCCAAGATTTTTGGAACTTCAACCGCATATGGAGATTCTTGTTTTGACGGCTCATCAAGATGTTCCGGAAGTTGTCCGAGCAATTCGCCTAGGCGCTCACAACTATTTGAGCAAAGATGCAGAGCCGTCTTTGATCCTTGCTCAAGTTGAGCGTGCTGTCGTCCATGCAAAGAAAAATTATTCCGAAACACTTGCAAAGAATTCCATTGATGTGGGTCAGAAGGGCGGAGTTATTGACTTTGTCGGTCGTTCGAGAGCAATTCGTCTTTTAAAGGAACGCCTTACTGCCGTTTCAGAATCCGACCGCCCCGTTCTTTTGCTTGGAGATCCGGGCACGGGTAAGACCACGGCCGCGAAATGGATTCATTCACGACGTGAAAAATTGGCAGGTAAGATGATTCCATTTGTATCGAT